>JAIVIH010000196.1 GCA_020200615.1 Actinomycetota bacterium
GCACAGGAAGGTGATCGCCGGCTTTACCTGCTCCAACAGCCGGTGGACCTCGTCCAGGTCGAGGGTGAAGTCCGCCCGCCGCTCCCCCACGGCCACGCCCGTGCCCGTGATCCGGGCGATGTGGGAGTGGAGGGCGTAGGTGGGCTCGAAGACGGCCACCGACCGGCCCGGGCCGCCGTAGGCCAGGCACAGGGCCTGGAGCACCTCGTTGGAGCCCTTGGCCGCGAGGACCTGGTCGGGGCTGACCCCGTGCTGCTCGGCGATGGCCTCCCGCAGGGCGCGAGCGCTCCGGTCGGGGTAGCGGTTGTAGGGCACCTCAGCCAGCTCGGCCAGGAACGCCTCGCGCCACCCATCGGGCGGCGGGTAGGGCGACTCGTTGGTGTTGAGCCGGACGTCGACCTCGACCTGGGGCGAGTGGTACCCCTCCAGGTCGACGAGGTCGTCCCTAACCGGAGAACCGCTCATGACGCGGGCTGCGCTTCCCGCAGCCGGACGGCCTGGGCGTGGGCGGCCAGGCCCTCGGCCTCGGCAATGGCGGTCACGTAGGGCGCCACCCGGCGGAGGGCCTCCTCGTCGAGGGTCACGGCGTGGATGGTGCGCACGAAGTCGTCCACCCGTAGTCCGCTGGCGAAGCGGGCCGAGCCGAACGTGGGAAGGACGTGGCTGGGGCCGGCGACGTAGTCGCCCACCGCCGCCGGTGCCCACGGGCCGCAGAACACGGCGCCGGCGTGGCGCACGAGGGGCAGGAGACCCTCGGCCCCGTCACACATCAGTTGGAGGTGCTCGGGGGCGATGGCGTTGGCCACGGCCAGGGCCTGCTCGGGACCGTCGACCAGCACGGCGTAGCCCCCACCGGCGAGGGTGGCCTCGATGTCGCCCCGCCGCGGGGCTTCGGCCACCAGGCGGGCCACGGCGTCCGACACCCGGTCGGCCACCTCCGCCGACCACGTGACTAGCCAGGCCAGGCCGTCGGGCCCGTGCTCGGCCTGGACGATGACGTCGATGGCGGCGCTGTCCACCGGCGTGGTCTCGTCGGCCACAACCACCACCTCGGAGGGGCCGGCGAACCCGGCCGGCACCCCCACCCGGCCTTCGCCCGCCACCTCCCGCTTGGCCAGGGCCACGTAGACGTTGCCGGGGCCGACGATCACGTCGACCGGGGGGATGGTCTCGGTGCCGTAGGCCATGGCTCCGATGGCCTGGGCCCGGAGGTCGCGGATGACGACCCCGTCCCGGCGGTGGGTGCCCTCAGCCTGGACCTGGAAGCGGTGGTAGGCCTCGATCGCGTCCCGGGCCGCCTCGAGGGCGGCCCGCAGCGGCTCGGGCAGCGCTCTCAGGGCGGCCGATACCTCGGCCGGGTCCACCCGGAGCCCGTCGATGGCCACCCGGTCGAAGCGCTCGGTGCACTCCCGCACGGCCGCGTCGCCCCGGGCCCGAACGTCGCTCAGGATGCCGCGCACGACCTCCAGGGGGACGTCTCCCCCCTGGCTGGGACGGGGCAGCCGGCCGGCGAGATCGCCGCCCTGGCCGCGGAGATCGAGGCGGGTGAGCACCGGGCCGATGCTACCGGGGGTCCGATCGGCCCCCGCTGGTATAACCGGGGCATGACCGAAGCGGCCCAACCCTCGGCCGAGCTCTCGTCCATCGCCACCGCCCTCGACGAACTGGCCCGGCGGGTGACCGAGATCGCCGAGCGGTCGACGGGCACCAAGGACGACTGGCTGGCGGCCGAGCTGTTCCAGGTGGAGCGCTCCCTCGGTGAGGCCCGGCGGCGGATGGCCAGCATCGACGACCGCATACGGCGCTGACCTGGGGTTAGACGCGGCTGACGGCGCCCCGAAGGGCGCCGTCAGCGGGCGGTCCGGGCGGCGGAACCCGGTGAACCGCCTCAGGGGATCAGGCGGCGGGAACCTGAATCCCTAGGAGTCCAACGATAGCGCTTCTGGGATCGTTCCATCCTGTCATCCCGACCCTGATCGGCGCGATTTCCGAACAGCCGACAGCGGAGTCCCGGCCTGCGGTATCCACAAGCCGGCCGACGGACAGAAGTCGGCCAGCAGGCAGTCCTCGCACCGGGGCCGCCTCGACTGGCAGATCCGTCGCCCGTGGAGGATAAGGCGCAGGCTGAGCCTCCCCCGTTCGGCCGGCGGGACCAGCCCGTTCAGCTCCTCCTCCACCTTGACCGGGTCGGTGGCCGCGGTCAGGCCGAGCCGGCGGGCGAGCCGGCCCACGTGGGTGTCGACCGGCAGCCCCGGCAGGCCGAAGCCCACGCTGCGGACGACGTTGGCCGTCTTCCGGCCCACGCCCGGCAGCGTCACCAGGTCCTCCATCCGGGACGGGACCTGGCCACCGAACCGGTCCTCGACGGCGTTGGCCATGGCCACCAGGCTGCGGGTCTTGGCCCGGAAGAACCCGGTGGGGTGAATCAGGGCCTCCACCTCGGCGGGATCCGCTCCGGCCAGCTCGGCGGCCGTGGGGTAGGCCGCGAACAGCGCGGGCGTGACCAGGTTGACCCGCTCGTCCGTCGTCTGGGCCGAGAGGATGGTGGCCACCAGGAGCTGGAAGGGGCCGTCGTGGACCAGGGCGCACAGGGCCCGCTCGTCCCCCGGGTACTCCTCGGCCAGCCGGGCGACGGTCTCGCGGGCCCGTCCTCGGGGCGTGCGGGGCCGGGTCACCCCCGGACGGTACTGTCGCCCACCGTGCCCAACGATCGGCTCCGCCTCGAAGTCAAGCGCCACCTCGGGCGGGCGGACATCGCCGCCGTCACCGAGCTCCTGGCCCTGGCCTCCGAGGCCGACGGCCACCACCCCCTCGACGAGCACCAGTGGCTCGACCTGGTCCAGGGGGGTCGGGTTGGCTTCGCCGGGCTCGTGGCCTGGGAGCCGGGGCACGAGCACCCGGTGGGCTACGCCCAGCTCAGCCGGGAGCAGGGCCGTTCCGGTTCCTGGGCCCTGGAGTTCGTGGTCGACCCCCACCACCGGGA
>JAIVIH010000446.1 GCA_020200615.1 Actinomycetota bacterium
GGGCCGCATCGAGCACCGCCATTTCACCGACCTTCCCCGGCTCCTCGACGCGGGCGACGTCCTGGTGGTCAACCGGTCCACCACCCTGCCCGCCGCCGTCGACGCCACCACGGCCGGCGGCGAACCGGCCGAGCTCCACCTGTCCACCGCCCTACCTGCCGGACTGTGGACGGTGGAGCTGCGGCATCCGCCAGCGACGCGCCCGGCACTCCGCTCAGAGGGCCGCTCGGGCCCAGGGGCGTCGGCGCCCTGGCTCGACGCCCCTCCGGGAACGGTCCTTCGCCTCCCCGACGGAGGCCGGGTCGAGTTGCTGGTGCCCGCCACCGGCGCCGGCAGCCTGACCCCCGCCAGCGGCGGTCCGGTTCGCCTCTGGGTGGCGGCCGTCCTTCTTCCGGAGCCCCCGCTGGCCTTCCTCGCCCGCCACGGCCGGGCCATCCGCTACAGCCACGTCGACCGGGACTGGCCCATCAGCGCCTACCAGACCGTCTTCGCCAACGAGCCGGGAAGCGCCGAGATGCCCAGCGCGGCCCGCCCCTTCACCGCCGAGCTCGTCACCAGGCTGGTGTCGGTGGGTGTGGCCTTCGCCCCGTTCGTGCTGCACGCCGGCGTCTCGTCGCTGGAGAGCCACGAGCCGCCCTTCGCCGAGTGGTTCCGGGTCGATCCCGAGACCGCGGGCCGGGTCAATACCGCCCGGGCCGAGGGCCACCGGGTGATCGCCGTGGGCACCACCGCCGTCCGGGCCCTCGAGACGGTCGTCGACGTCCGGGGGCGGGTCCACCCCGGCCAGGGCTGGACGGAGGTGGTCGTCACTCCCGATCGCCGGATCTCGGCCGTGGACGGCCTGATCACGGGGTGGCACGAGCCCGAGGCGTCACACCTGGGGATGCTGGAGGCCGTCGCCGGGCGGTCGGTCCTGGAGGCGTCGTATCGTTCGGCGCTGGAGGAGGGCTATCTGTGGCACGAGTTCGGCGACAGTCACCTGATCCTGCCGTGACCAACCCGCCGCCGCCGTCCGAGCCCCTGCCGTCGGAGCCGGTCGAGCTCGCTCCCAGCGAGACGGCGGGCTCGACCGTGGGGCTGGAGTCCATCCCCCCCGGTCGTCGGGCGGTGCTGTCCACGCTGAAGACCAGAGGCGAAGCGTCGGCCGAGGAGATCGCCGGTGTCCTCGGCGTCACCGTCGGCGCCGTGCGACAGCACCTCGGACCACTGGAGCGGGAGGGCCTGGTGGCCCACCGCGACGAGCGGCCGGGCCCGGGCCGTCCCCGGCGCCGCTACTGCCTCACTCCCGCCACCGAGTCGCTGTGGCCCAAGCGCTACGGCCAGCTCACCAACCAGCTCCTCTCGTTCATCGAGGACGCCGACGCCTCGCTGGTCGACCTCGCCTTCGAGCGACGCCGCCAGTCACGGGTGGAGCGGGCCCGCACGCGCATGGAGGGCCTCGCCTTCCCCGACCGGGTCAAGGAGCTGGCGAACATCCTCGACGAGGACGGCTACCTGGCGAGTTGCGAGCAGGCGGACGACGGCCGCTGGCACGTCGTCGAGCACAACTGCGCCATCCTCGACGTGGCCCAGAAGTACGGGGCCGCCTGCCGTTCGGAGCTTTCCTTCCTCCAGGAGACGCTGCCCGACGCCGACGTCCGCCGCACGGCCCACATGATGGCCGGGGCCCACGTGTGCGCCTACGAGATCACCGAACGGGCTGCGGAGGGCTGAGCGCCCCCACGAACTAATCGACGGTCAGGGTGTGGGCGATGGCGTCGAGGACTTCGCCGTCGGAGGCCATGTCGGGCGTGGAGAGGGTGAGGACGAAAACTTCCCGGCCCTGGACCACCACGTACTGCCGCTGCTCGACCCTGAACGCCTCACTGTTGGGCGCGTTGAGGGACTGGTAGAAGGTCATCTTGAGAGCCCTCCCCGCAGGAAGGACCACGTTCTCGACCTGGATGTCCTTGGCGCCGACGTCGGCCAGCTGCACGGGAATCTCCGAGCTGACCTGCTTGAGGCTCGCCCCGCGGGAGGGCACGACGATCAGGTTGATGTTCACCGCGCCGGCACCGCTGTCGGCAAAGGCGAAC
>JAIVIH010000447.1 GCA_020200615.1 Actinomycetota bacterium
GCCTCCGCCCACTTCGCCGCAGCGAACCCCGAGCTGAGGTAGGCGTGCGAGAGCAGGGGCATCACCCGGTCGCTGCGCCGGAGGGCGTCGTGCATGTCGACGACGAAGTGCGACCCCGGCCGAAAGTCCCAGGCCCGCAGGAGCGTCGTGTGCCCGCCTCGTCCAGCACCCAGGCGACCCACTCGGCCCAGGCGGCGTCAGCCCCGGTGCAGCTCACGAAGAAGTCGACCCGCTGCTCCTCGCCCAATCGCTCCGTCGGCACGACCCCATCGTGGTCCGTCCCGCCAGGGCGTGCCCATCAGCAGGTTCGCGACGGGCTGCGATCAGGTCGCCTCCCCCTATTCTTTATAAGTAAACATTTCTAGAAATCCTCAAGTAGCTTGCCCCGGATGCCGATACAAGCTGTGTCAGAAGCCATCCTCACCGGTCAGGCGGCTTGTGGCAGACATCCCGCGGCCGGCGCTCAGATAGGCGAACGGACAGGAGATCGCATGGCCATCCGTCAGTGCTCGCTAGCCCCTCACCGGTCGGGCATTCGCAAGCTCGGACGCAGGCCGAGGGGGGGAAACCTCATGAACCGCCTCCGAACCCGCCGTGGGAGTTTCGTCGGTACTGTGGTTCTCGCCTTTGGGCTGTTGCTCGGCGGTGCGACCACCGCTCACGCCGCCACCAACTGCGTCGTGGGGCCGGGCGTGACACAAACCGCGACGACCGTTACCGGAACCGGCGGAAATGACACGATCGACTGCACCGGTGCCGACCCCGGCAAGACGATCCAGGGCGGCGCCGGCAACGACACCATCACCGGCACGGCGTTTGACGACACGATCCAGGGCGGCGCCGGCAACGACACCATCACCGGCGGCGATGGCACGGACATCCTGACTGGCGGCGACGGCAACGACACCTTGACCGGCGGGGGCGGCGACGACACCCTGACTGGCGGCGACGGCAACGACACCTTGACCGGCAGCGGCGGAGACGACACCCTGACCGGCGGGGGCGGCGACGACACCCTCAGTGGCGGTGTGGGCCGCGACGTGCTGGACGGTGGGGCAGGTACCGACACCGTGAACGGCGACGCCGGCGACGACACACTGATCGGGCCGGCCAACGACACCCTCATCGACACGCTCAATGGCGGGGATGGCATCGACGGCTGCCAGGGACCGCGGCCAGACGGTGACATACACATCAGCTGCGAGGGGGCGCTGCCTCCGCCTCCTCCGCCCCCGCCCGTGGCCGCCTGCACTATCACCGGCGCAGGCGACATTCTCGGCACCGAGGGCAACGACGTAATCTGCGGTTCGGCCGGTCCTGACCGCATCGCCGGCCTGGGCGGCAATGACGTGATTTTCGGAATGGGCGGCAACGACCAGGTGAGCGCCGGGGCCGGCGACGACATCGTGTCGGGAGGTGACGGCAGCGACGAGTTAACAGGAGGCGCGGGGAACGTCCGGCTCTTCGGCGATGGTGGAGGTGTCGACCGCCTTTCCGGCGGCCTCGGCGACGACACCCTGAACACCGTCGACGGCTCCAGTGGCGACTTCGTCGTCGGAGGCGGCCACGTGGCCGGGGATACCTGCGTGGTCGACCCCGGGGACTTCACCGCCCAGTGTGAGTAACGGCACCACCACTTAGCCTCGATCCACCGATTGACTTGAGCTGACGCACGCCGCGTATCCGCGGAAGTGCCTCCTGAGCAGCGACGATGACGGTGCTTGACGTCGTCATGTCCACCGCTTCGGGAGGCACTTCAGTGAGTCGAGTATCGCACGCCGTCGAGCGCGTTCGGGTGGCTTCGACGAGCCCAACGTGGTGGCCAACGCCGGTCTGTTGTTGGTCGGCACGCTGGTGGTCCGCCTCGAGCTGGAGCGGCTAGTGAACGCCACCGTGCGCCTGTCCGGGCGGGTGGGCGGAGCCCGACCCGGGCGCAAGGTGTTGACCCTGGTGCATGCCATCGTGGCCGGCGCCAGCCACATCGACCACGCCGAGATGCTGCGCTCGGGTGGCACCCAGCGGGTGCTGCCCTTCCGGGTCATGGCCCCGTCGACGTTGGGAACGTTCTTGCGAG
>JAIVIH010000448.1 GCA_020200615.1 Actinomycetota bacterium
GTGCCAAGCAGTGGACTCCGAAGGATCCCGCGGCCCAGGGCACCGTGCCCGATGCCCACGATCCGTCGAAGAGGCACGCCCCCATGATGCTGACGTCCGACCTTGCCCTGAAGGTCGACCCGATCTACGCGCCGATCGTGAAGCGCTTCCACGAGAACCCGGACCAGCTCGCGGAGGCCTTCGCCAAGGCGTGGTTCAAGCTGTTGCACCGCGACATGGGGCCCCTCTCGCGCTACCTCGGCCCGTGGGTCCCAGAGCCGCAGCTCTGGCAGGACCCTGTGCCTTCGGCCGATCACGAACTGGTGGGCGACGCCGACATCGCCGCCCTCAAGGGCACGATCCTCGCCTCGGGGCTGTCCATCTCCCAGCTGGTCGCCACCGCGTGGGCGTCGGCGGCAACGTACCGGGACACCGACAAGCGTGGAGGGGCGAACGGGGCGCGGATCCGGCTCGCCCCGCAGAAGGACTGGGAGTCCAACGAGCCGGCCGCACTGGCCAACGTGCTGCAGACCCTCGAACAGATCCAGCAGGACTTCAACCGCTCACAGTCGGGCGGGACGAAGGTCAGCCTCGCCGACCTGATCGTCCTGGGCGGGTGCGCGGCCGTCGAGCAGGCGGCCAAGAACGCGGGGCACGACATCACCGTCCCGTTCGAGCCCGGGCGCACGGATGCCTCGCAGGAGCAGACCGACGTGGAGACGTTTGCCGTGCTCGAGCCGACCGCAGACGGGTTCCGCAACTACCTCCGAGCAGGGGAGAAGTTGTCGCCGGAGACCCTGTTGCTGGATCGGGCCAACCTGTTGACGCTGACCGCTCCCGAGATGACGGTTCTGATCGGTGGCATGCGGGCCCTGAACGCCAACTTCGGGCGCACCGCACACGGCGTCTTCACCGACCGGCCCGAGACGCTGACCAACGACTTCTTCGTGAACCTGCTCGACATGAGCACGGAGTGGAAAGCGTCCTTCTCGACCGAGAACGTGTACGAAGGTCGCGATCGCACGACGGGGGAGGCCAAGCGGACCGCCACCGCCGTCGACCTCGTCTTCGGCTCGAACACCCAGCTCCGGGCCATCTCCGAGTTCTACGCATGTGACGACTCGAAGGAGAAGTTCGTGCGTGATTTCGTGGGTGCGTGGGACAAGGTCATGAACCTCGATCGCTTCGATCTCGCCTGATCGACGTCCCGCTCTGGTCACCGGTTCACCTGGAACCGGTCACCCGGGCCACGACTGAGCGGTTGACGGCAATCCCTCGGCGCGGCACGTTCGTATCTCCCCTGAGGAGCTTGGGTGTTCCTCGGGGAGCGGAGGGGGATTCGAATCGTGAGACAACGTCCTGCCCGACGGCGCATCGTCGCCTGCCTGATCATCGCTTCGGGTCTACTCTCCACCGGATCGAGCGCCTCAGCGGCGCGACGCCCGAAGCCGCCGCCGACGACCGCTCCCAGTGATCCGACGTCACCAACCACCCCCACCAATCTGCGGGTCACGGCCACGACGAGAACCAGCATCTCGCTGGCCTGGAACGCCTCGACCGACAACTCCGGAGCGTTCTCCTACGTCGTGCGGCAGGGACAACTCCCTCAGCTGGACGGTCAACCAGACCCAGACCTCCTACACCCTCACCTGGCTTAGCCCGGGTCGCACGTACAGCTTCTTCGTGTACGCCGTCGACAAGGCCCTGAACACCTCGGGGAACAGCAACACGGTGAGTGCGACGACCCAACCCGACCTGGTCCCGCCGTCGGCCCCGGTCCTCTCGGTCCCGAACGTGAGCCCGTCGCAGGTCTGGTTGTCATGGACGGAGTCGACGGACGACCTGCCGTTCTCCTCGGTGGGCTACAGCGTGTTCGTCAACGGTGCACTGGCCACGAACCTGAACTGGATCAACCACCGGGACGTGAGCCTCCGCCACCTCCCACCTGGTACGACGTTCACCTTCAAGGTCACGGCGCGGGACGGGTCGGGTGACACGACCGACTCCAACACCGTCTCGGTGAGCACGCTCCCGAGCAGCGACACGGTCCCGCCGTCCGCGCCCACCAACCTGCGGATCGACTTCGACCAGGGG
>JAIVIH010000449.1 GCA_020200615.1 Actinomycetota bacterium
GGCAGGGGCACGTCGGCCCCCAGATTCAGGACCACAGCCGCCAGAATCACGAACATACCTAGAAGTACAAGGAAGGCGAGGAACAGGTCGGAACCGTCTTTTTGGGGCATCGGCACCTCCGGGCACATCCTCGGCCGCCGGAAGACGAACCTGAAGGGCCTGTTCGGTCCCTCGATCTGCCGCCCTGGCATGGGCGCCCGTCGATGTGGGAAGGAGCATCGGGGGAGGTCGCAAGATGCTGCTTAGGACGGACCGGACCAGTTCACCACGACTTCGGAGCATGCGGCTGCGGCGAGCCGCAGCGATGCCCTTCCTGGCGGTGCTGCTCGTTCTACCCGCCACGGGGCCGGAGCGGGCCCTTGAGCCCGCGGGTGGAGCGTCGCTCGTGAACCACCGCACCGATCAGAACCGGCCTCCGGCCTCAGGCCTCCTGTCCGGCGTCGGACAGCTGCTCCGCCAGCTGGGCCTCGGGTACGACCCTCCGTCCGTGCCGCTGCCAGGGTCTTCGACGCGGGCGCCCTCGGCCGACATGGTGAGCAGAGTCAGCGCCTCCACCGTGAAGGTCAGCGGGGTGGCGTGCGGAGCCCAGGTGGCGGGTAGCGGCTTCTCGGCCGCCGCTGACACCATCGTCACCAACGCTCACGTCGTCGCCGGCGTCCGGGCTCCCCAGGTGCTCGGACCCGACGGCCGGCGCCTGACGGCCCAGGTCCAGGTGTTCGATCCGGACCGAGATGTGGCCGTCCTGGCTGTCCCCGGCTTGGGTCAGCAGCCGCTGGCCATCGGGTCGGCCACGGTGGGCGAGAGCGGGGGCGTCTACGGGCACCCCCAAGGGCAGATTCCCGTCGAGGTCTCCCCCGCCCAGGTTCTGCGCCGCATCGACGTCACCATGACCAACATCTACGACGAGGGTGCGATCCAGCGCCAAGTTCTGGTCCTGGCTTCGGACCTGGAGCCCGGGGACTCGGGCGCTCCTGTTGTCAACAACTCGGGCAAGGTCGTAGGCGTGGCCTTCGGCGTCTCGACGGTGCAGGACCTCGGCCTTGAGCGTGGTCAGGTCGTGGACGAGCTCGTCCAGAACCCGCTCGACCTCCTCGGCTTCTTCCGGGTCGGGGGCCTCTCCATCGGGACGCAGCTCGGCTGCGCTGCGGCGCGTCTCCTGCTCCTCGGCCAGCATCACCGCCAGCGCATGCCAGAAGCCGGAACGCCGCGGCTCCTCGCTTCGGGCGCGACGGACGGCCAAGAGCAGCATGACCTTCAGGTAGCCGTCGTCGAGGTCGGCGACAGCGGCGGCGAGATCCGCACTGGTATCGGGCATGTGACCTCCCACACGCGGTCAGGCCCGCCGGTTGCAGGCCGGCGGGCCTTTGGTCTTGGCTTGTCGGTTCAGGTGCCGGGGTCGGCCTCGGATGCCGGCTGGCACTTGCAGGCCTCCGTGGTTTCCCCGCAGCCGTCGCACGCGATCCGACCCTCCTCGTCCTCGTGGACTCCCATGCCGCACTTGGCACACGTCGACGCGGCAATGGGGGCTCCGCTGGTGGTGCTCATGCGTGACCGCTTGGGGGCCCGAAGCCTTCGCCGATGACCCCCTCGGGGTCCTGGCTGTCGGCCATGGCCTCGGCCGCGTTGGCTCCGGTGCCCTGCTTGCGGCGGCCGGTCTCGGCGTTGTCGGTTGTGACAACCACCGATTCGTTGCCGGCACCGTCGAACACGGAATGCTGAGCCACGCCCGTCTCCTTGGCCGGCGGAGCGTCGAAGCCCTCGTTGTCGGCGGAGCGGTTCTGAGGCGTTGAGGCCACGCGGTCCGTGGTGTCCGAAGTCTTCTCGTTCGTTTCGTTGCTCATTGTCTCCCTTCCGTCCCAAAAGCTCTACCCCACCCGAGTGCAAGCCGAACCGTGCCCGCCAGCGGGCGGTCGGGCACGGGACCGGGCATGGCCCCGATCTGCGGCTAGCTTGACGACGTGGCGGAGCGTGCGCAGTTCGAGGATCTGGCCATGGAGCACATGCCTTCGCTCTACACGGCCGCCCTCCGGATGACACGCAACCCGAGTGACGCCGAAGACCTGGTGCAGGAGACGTACCTAAAGGCCTACCGGGGCTTCCACACGTTCCAGGAAGGCACCAACCTGAAGGCCTGGCTGTACCGGATCCTCACCAACACCTACATCAACTCCTACCGGGCCAAGAAGCGCCGTCCAGAAGAGAACAACATCGACGACCTCGAGAACCTTTACCTCTACCGGCGCCTCGGTGGGCTCGAAGGGGCCGCCGCCGGGCGCAGTGCCGAGGAAGAGGTGCTGGACAAGTTCACGGAGTCCGAGGTGAAGGAAGCCATCGAGGCCCTTCCCGAGCAGTTCCGGATGGCCGTCCTCCTGGGCGACGTCGAGGGCTTTTCCTACAAGGAGATCGCCGAAATCTTGGACATTCCCATCGGAACAGTGATGAGTCGCCTCCATCGCGGAAGAAGGGCGCTCCAGAAGCGGTTGTATGAGTTTGGCCGCCAACGAGGGCTGGTTCCACGTGCGTGAGGGCTCCACGTATGCATGAAAAGCAAGAGTGCAGCGAAGCTGTCGAGATGCTGTACCACTACATCGACGGCCAGCTGACCCAGAAGCGCAGGACTCTGATCCAGCGCCACCTCGATGACTGTCCGCCGTGCCTGGACGCCTTCGACTTCGAGGCCGAGCTCCGGATGGTGGTCGCGCAGAAGTGCCGGGACCGGGTTCCCGAGCAGCTACGCCTGCGGGTGGCAGAGGCCATTCGGGCGGTCCGCGATCCGCTCGAAGGCCCGCCCGGCCTGTTCTGAGACGCCGCTCCCGCGGCGCCGGAAAAGACTGTCCAAGAGCGGAATAGTGGCGGAGGCGTCTCGGTTGCCGTGGATATGTCAGAGCAATCTGTGGGGGCCCAACCCCTCAGCGGGAACCAC
>JAIVIH010000272.1 GCA_020200615.1 Actinomycetota bacterium
ACGTCGAGGTCCTCAACGTCAATGGCGCCACCCTCGCTGGTGGGCAAGGCCAGCCCGGAGGCGTGGGGCTCGTCTACCTGCTGGCGGTGAACCAAGTGGAAGCGGAGCAGATCGTCTACCTCACCAGCTTCCAGGACTTGTACTTCGCCTTGACGGCCAAGGATCGGCCACCGGTTGACGGCACTCCTGGAGTCACCCAGGACGACGCCCTCAAGACCCTTTAGGAGCCCACGCACCATGCGCAACCCCAAGATCCTCGTTCTCGAGCGTGACCCGGACCTGATCAATCAGGTCCGGGGCGTGGCCAGCGAGCTCCGCCCCCGTCCCGAGGTCGTTCCCTGCGACCGCCCGGGCCTGGTGGGTGACCTCCTGTCCGAGGACGGGCCCTTCGATGTCCTGGTGGCTGGTCCCAGCCTCGGAACCAAGTCGGGCCTGAACCGGCTCCAGGTCATTCACGACGAGATCCCGACGATGAGCCTCGTCCTCGCCTTCGCTCAGCGCCCGGACGCCCAGCTTCGGGACATCGTCAGGACGGGAGCGGTCGATCTCCTCCAGCTCCCGACGGCGGACCGGATGCTGAGGGACACCCTCGAGCGGGCCATCGGCCTGAGCCGCCCGGCCCCTGCCCCAGTTCCGGCGGTGGCCACGACCAACGGGTCGGCCCAGCACGCCACCGTCTTCACCATCGCCTCGGCGACCGGGGGCTGCGGCAAGACCTTCTTCGCCACCAACCTGGCGTACTTCCTCGCTCACCACACGGGAAAGCGGACGTGCCTGGTGGACCTCGACCTTCAATTCGGGGAGGTCTCCACCGCCCTCCGGCTGCGGCCCCGGTACTCCATCGCCGACCTCCTCTCCCGCGAGGACGAGGACGGCGACCTGGCCGCCCACTTCACCGAGTACACGGTCAACCACGACACCGGGGTCGTCGTTCTGCCGGCACCCAAGGACCCCAGCGACGCTGACCGGATCCACCCCACGGACGTCACCAAGGTCCTGCAGGCGGCCCGGGCCAAGTTCGACTACGTCGTGGTGGACACGCCGGCCCAGCTCAGCGAAGTGGTGCTGGCCGCCTTCGACCTGTCCGACAGCCTGTACGTGATGGCGACGATGGACCTGCCCAGCGTTCGCAACATGGGCGTGTTCCTCAACACCCTGGACAAGCTCAAGATCCCGTCCGACAACGTCAACCTCATCCTCAACAAGGCCGAGCGCGACGTGGGGATTGACGTCGAGCAGATCACCAAGCTCTTCCCCCAGGGTTTCAGCGCCGTGCTTCCCTACGCCCGGGAGGTCAGCAAGTCGGTCAACGTCGGCACCCCGATCCTGGCGTTCTCACCGCAGTCCGAGGTCAGTAGGAAGCTCGCATCCGGCCTGACCCCGATCCTCCCCGAAGACAGCCGGTTCCGGGTTCCGGCTGCGACCACGGCGCAGAAGCGGGGTTTCTTCTCCCGGATGTTCAAGCCCGTCCTCCATCCCACTGAGTCATAGGGGAGATCGTCGTGAAGCTCTCAGACAAGCTGGCCGCCATCGAAGAGGATGAGCGGATCGCCGTCGAACCCGCCCGCCGCCGGCCGACCCCCCGCACCGCGGAGACAACGACCCGGACGCCACGGCGTGCGACATCGGCGGGATGGCATGCGTCGAAGCGAAAGGTTCGCGACCTGGTGCTCACCGAAGTGGCCCCCAAGGTCGGCGGGCTGTCGGGCGACAAGCTGGCGGCCGAGGTCCGCACCGCGCTGGACGAGATCCTGCAGCGGGAGGACGTGAAGATCTCGCCCTCGGAGCGCCGCAAGTTCGTCCAGGAGGTCATCCAGGACACGCTCGGCTACGGCCCCCTCGACCCGCTGCTGGCCGACACGACCATCACCGAAATCATGTGCAACAACTACGACGACATCTGGGTGGAGAGTGACGGCCGCATCTACCACACGGGTGCGGCGTTCACCGACAACCATCAGTACCGCCAGGTGATCGAGAAGATCGTCGGCGCGGTGGGCCGGCGCATCGACGAGAGCTCGCCCATGGTCGACGCCCGCCTTCCCGACGGCTCCCGAGTCAACGCCATCGTTCCTCCGCTGGCCATCCACGGACCTGTGTTGACCATCAGGAAGTTCGCGGCCGACCCCTACACGGTCAAGGACCTCATCAACTTCGGAACCTTCACCCTCGACCTCTCGGTCGTGCTCGAAGCGTGCGTCCGGGGACGGCTCAACGTCCTGGTCTCCGGAGGTACCGGCACCGGTAAGACGACCAACCTCAACGTCCTCTCCTCCTTCATCCCCGAGGGTGAGCGGATCATCACCATCGAGGACGCAGCCGAGCTCCAGCTCCAGCAGCCCCACGTGATCAGCCTGGAGGCTCGCCCCTCGAACGCCGAGGGAGCAGGCGAGGTCCGGATCCGTGACCTCGTCCGCAACGCCCTCCGTATGCGGCCCGACCGAATCATCGTCGGCGAGGTCCGGGGGGCCGAGGCCCTGGACATGCTCCAGGCCATGAACACCGGCCACGAGGGCTCCATGACCACGGTCCACTCCAACGGTCCTCGGGACGCCCTGAGCCGTCTGGAGACGATGGTCCTCATGGCCGGTTACGACCTGCCCGTCCGGGCCATCCGGGAGCAGATCTCCTCCGCTCTCCACCTGATCATGCACCTCGACCGCATGCCCGACGGCCGCCGCGTCGTGACCGCGCTGACGGAGCTGCAGGGCATGGAAGGCGACACGATCCTGTTGCAGGACATCTTCAAGTTCCGCCTCGGCTCCCGGAACGAAGAAGGTAAGTTCGAGGGCGAGCTCGTGGCCGCCGGGCTCCGGCCCAAGTTCCTCGACAAGCTCTCGGAGGTCGGGGTCGACGTCCCGGCCAAGGCCTTCCGTCCGCCGCCCCCGCCCCAGCCCACAGCGGCCTCCCGGATGCGCAACGGCAAAGTCCCGCAGATCTCGCAGTTGGTCCGACCGGAGAGGGCAAGATGAGCAACGGGTTGATGTTCGCCATGCTCGGCGTCGGTCTGGGCCTGGCCCTGATCGTCGCCGGTTGGCTCTTGCGGGTGCGAAGCCGCGACAACATGCTGGCCGAGATCCTCGATCTGCCCTACGGCGAGCGGGACGTCCGGGTGGAGGCTCTGTCCGAGACCCGAAGCCCCCTTGTCGAAGGCACGATCGGCTTCGCGGGAAAGATGGTCACCCAGCTGGACACCAAGGGATCGCTGAAGGCCTCCCTCGAGCGGGCCCGCATCCCGATGAAGCCCGGCGAGTTCGCGGTGATCACGGGCTGCGCCAGCGTCGCCTTCGCCGCCATTCTCTACGCGCTCACGGGAACGTGGGTCTTCGCCCTTGGCGGCCTCGCCCTCGGGCCGCTCGTCGCCAGCGTTGTTGTACGGCGACGGATCGCCAGCCGCCGCCGGGCCTTCGAGGCTGCGCTCCCGGATGCGCTGAGCCTGATCGCCTCGTCCCTGTCCGCGGGTCACACGTTCCTGCGGGCGATCCAGATGATGTGTGAGGAGTCGGAGCCGCCCCTGTCGGAGGAGTTCTCCCGAGTGGTGAGCGAGACCCGGCTGGGCGACTCGCTGGTGGACGCTCTCGGCCGGATGGCCGAACGCCTCCAGATCCGGGACCTGGACTGGGTGGTTCAGGCCATCCGGATCCAGCAGACGGTAGGTGGGAAGCTGGCCGACCTGCTCCACACCCTGGCCGACTTCATCCGGGCCCGGGACGAGGTGCGTCGGGAGGTCAAGGTGCTGACCGCCGAAGGCCGCGTCTCGGCGTGGATCCTCACCGCCCTGGCCCCCGGGATGTTGTTCCTGGTCCAGCTGGTCAGCCCCGACTACATGCGTCCCATGTACAGCGGCTGGGGCCTGGCCGTGCTGATCGGCACCGGCTGCATGGTCGCCATGGGCGCCGCCATCATCTTCCGCATGACCAAGATCGAGGTCTGACGACATGAGCTCATTCGGTATCGCCATCGCCGTCTCGCTTGCTGCCGCCGGGGCACTCATCGCCTACGTGGGCATGAGGGCGCAGCGCCCGGTCCTGGACATGGGGCAGTACTTCCAGGACCTCGACGACGAGGTCGGGCCTGTCGACGAGTACGAGCGGCGCCTGGCGGAGCCCTTCGTCATGCGGGTGGTCCACCCCCTGGGTCAGGTCCTCGGCGGCGTCACCCGCCTGACTCCCAGGAACTACGTCGCCGGCGTCCACAAGAAGCTGCTGCACGCAGGCCTGGCCAACTCCATCCGGGCCGAGGAGTTCGTCACCGGCCAGGTCGCCCTCACCGGCGTGCTCACGGTGGGAGCGATCCTGTGGCTGATAATTGGCGCCCCCTCATCCCGGTTCGGTCTCCTCGTCGTGCTGCTGTTGCCGGGGCTCGGCATCCTTGGCCCCTCGGCGTGGCTCGCGGGCAAGGTGGACGACAGGAAGTCGGCGATTCTCAAGGACCTGCCCGACACCCTCGACCTCCTGGCCATCTCCGTCGAGGCGGGAATGGGATTCGAAGGCGCCCTGGACGTCGTCTGCCAGCACTTCAACTCGCCGCTTTCGCAGGAGTTCCACCGCACCCTCCGGGAGATGGAGCTCGGCCTTCCCCGGCGTGACGCCTTCCAGAACCTGAAGCGCCGTACGGAAGTGCCGGACCTCTCGAACTTCGTGCTCGCCCTCATGCAGGCCGATGCCCTCGGTATCCCCGTCGGCCGCGTCCTGCGGACCCAGGCCGCCGAGATGCGCAACAAGCGGCGTCAATGGGCCCGGGAGAAGGCAGCCAAGCTGCCGGTGAAGATGCTCATTCCGCTGACGCTGTTCATCTTCCCGGCGATCATGATCGTGATCCTCGGTCCGGCGGCCGACGGTTTCGTAAACGTCCTCGGATAGTCCCGGGGTGCGCGCCGGCACCCCACAACCGACCAGCGATCAGGAGGAGGCACAGTGAGATCACGGGGAAGACCGGCCCCGTTCCTGCCGCTGATCCACGGGGTCCGATGGGGCGCGCTGGCCGCCGGGTTGGCCGTGGCGTCCGTGCGCGGGCCGCTGGCCCGTTCGGTGGTCCTCTGGGGCATCGTGCTGGTCGTCTACGGCGCGTGGAGGACGGTCCGCCCTCTCGATCTCCAGGTGTCCGACGCCTCGCGGCGATTCTTCGTGCTGGCCGGCATCTTCCCCTTCCTCCTGGAAGTGACGCTGGCCAGCTGGGCCATCGTCAGCACCGGCTACTGGGAGTCACCGTTCGCCTTCTGCATCCTCACGCCGGTGATGGCTGCCGGCTTCAGCCGCGGTTACGCGTTCGCGGTTCGGCTGGCCGTGGCCGCCTACGTAGCTGTGAGCCTGCCGTCGTATCTCACCGACGCCGCCCCTTCGGGACAGGGCCTGCAATGGATCATCGAGCTCCTCCTGGTGGCGGTGCTCGCCGGGTACGCCCGGCGCGTGTTCGGGGAAGCCGAGCAGCGGCACTCCCAGACCCTCGACCGCATGGCCCAGCTGTCGGAGGCCAACGAGCTGCTCGTGTCGCTGCACCGGGTCGCTCAGCAGCTGCCGGCTTCGCTCGACCTCGAGACCGTCCTGGCGTCGACCGCGTCGCGCCTGCGGTCGCTCATCGAGAGCGACGTGACGGCCGTCCTGCTTCGCGATGACGTGAACGCGGGGTGGACCGTGGCCGCGGGCGAAGGCATCCAGATCGGGTGGTCGTTCGCCGACGACGAGCTTCCGCCGGCTGTGGCATCCGCCATCACCAGCAGCGTGGCCTCGCTGGTCGTGTGCCTGGAGCCGGGTGAGGGCATGGGGCCCGATGTCCTCTCGCACACCGCCCTATATGCCCCGCTGAGAGCCCGCGGAGCCCTGATCGGGGTCGTTGCCCTGGAGCACCACGCCCCGGGCTTCTACGGCCGGCGTGAGCTGCAGTTGCTGGACACTTTCATCGAGCCCACCGCGCTCACCATCGACAATGCCCGCTGGTTCGCCCGGCTTCGGGCCATCGGCGCCGACGAGGAGCGCGTCCGCATCGCTCGGGACATGCACGACCGGCTGGGCCAGACACTGGCCGGCGTCGCCTTCGGTTTGGACCGGATCCACCGGCAGGTCACCGAGGAGTCCCTCCGAGAGGAGCTGGACGGCTTGCGAGGCGAGGTACGGGTGGCGCTGGGCGAGATGCGGGAGGCCCTCGGCGACCTGCGTACAGACGTCACCGACGAACGCAGCCTCATCGACACGATGACGGCCTTCCTGGAGCGGGTTGAGGGACGCGCCGGCTTGGAAGTCAACTTCACCCACCAGAACGGCACCCGGCTACCGCTCGTGCAAGAGCGGGAGCTGTGGCGTATAGCCCAGGAGGCGATCACCAACGTGGAGCGCCATGCTCATGCCCGGCACCTCAGCGTGCGATGGGAGTACGACGGGAAGAAGACCCTTTTGGCCGTGGCCGACGACGGCGAGGGCTTCGCGCCCCGTCGACTGGCCCGTGCCGATTCCTACGGGATAACGGGGATGCGTGAGCGTGCGGACGCCATCGGCGCCTCCCTGGACATCGACTCGGCTCCCGGCGGCGGCACCGTCGTGCGCTGTCAGCTGGCGCAGCGATGACCGGCGTGGGGGTGGCTCACATGACCAGTGACACCGTGGCTCGGGCTCACGTCCGCCTCCTTCTGGCCGACGACCACCGCATGCTTCGCGACGGCCTCCGCCGGTCCATGGCGGAGTACGGCTTCGACGTCGTGGGAGAGGCGGCGACGGGCGAGGAGGCGGTGCGCCAGGCCCTCGAGCTCCGCCCGCGGGTCGTGCTCATGGACGTCACTATGCCCGTCCTGGACGGGATCGAAGCGACCCGTCTGATCCGGGCCGAACTCCCGGGCACACAGGTGGTGATGCTGACCATGCACGGGGACGGCGACCTCATGACCCGCGCCCTGCAGGCCGGCGCGGTGGGCTATCTGGTGAAGGACTGCTCGACCGAGGACATCGTGGCTGCCGTCCTCATGGCGGCAGGCGAGGGTGGCGTGTCCCAGGAGCTGGCTTCGTCGATGCTCCACGAGGCCCGCAGCGAAGGGGCCAAGCAGCACGAGCCGCTTCTGAGCGCGCGCGAGGAGGAAGTGCTGCAACTGGTGGCTGACGGGCTCGCCCTCCTCGAGGTGGCGGCCGAGCTCTACATCAGCGTGAAGACGGTGAAGAACCACTTGGCGTCGATCTACCAGAAGCTCGACGCCCGCGACCGCACCCAGGCCGTCGTCCGGGCCGTTCGGATGGGCATCATCCATCTCGACTGACCCGACGGGGCCTCCGATGGGCCTCAATTGGGTCGAAAGGCCCATAAAGCTCGGGTCGGGAGTGCCGATGGTTCTTGTACAAGCCCCGACGGTGGGGCGACAGAACAGGAGAGATCGATGAACCTCGTGGCTTACTGGAACAAGAACGTCGTCCCCTACCTGCGGGCAGTGTTTGGTCGGAGCGAGCGTGGTGCCGCCCTGGTTGAGTACGCCCTGCTGGTTGCCCTCATCGCAGTCGTGTGCATCGCCGCCATCCAGCTCCTGGGTGACAGCGCCAAGGACAAGTTCAACGAGGTAGGCAGCGAGATCAGCTCCGCCGGCAGCTGATCACCAGCCTCACCTTTCGGTTGAAGGGAGCGAGCCCTCTGGGGGGGGCTCGCTCTCTTCGCGCGCGCGGCCAAATCGCTCAACTTGTCGGACTCGAGTGCCGACGATCTCCCGGACAGGAGTGGAGCGATGGACTTTCTTCAACTCGGGAGAATCATGAGGACATACATGCGGGCTCGGATGGGAACCGGCGAGCGCGGAAGCGCCGTAGTCGAGTACGCGCTCCTGGTGGCCCTGCTGGCCGTTGTGTGCATCCTGGCCATCGAGTTCCTGGGCCAAGCGACGAACGGCAGGTTGTCGGACGTCGGCTCCTCTCTCAGCACGCTCTAGGGCTCCTCGGTTTTCGGCAACCTGACGGATGAAGCAAGTTCATGCGGCACGTTTCATCCGGGCGTGGTCGACGTAGCTGTCGACAGTCTGGTCGATGACCCGCAGGGCGCGGCGGTGAGGACGTAGCGGTTGGAGTGCGGGACCCGGCGCACGAGGCCCTTGAGGCGCATCCTCCGCAGGTCGTAGGTCATCTGCGCGCTGGTGTAGAGGCCGTTGAGCGGCGGGCTCACCCGGGCACAGAGACTCCGATTGGTGAAGCCGACGACGACGTGCACCAGTGCGCAGAGGGCGCCGGCCAGTGCCATGACGCGTGGGTCCCCGAACCGAAGGGCCGGGGCCCGTTGGCCCTCCTCTGTGGTGGGCAGGGTGACCCGCTCGAGGAGCGAGGTCGTGATGGCACAGCTCTGGCCGACTCGTTGGACCTCCAGCAGGCGTCGGTTGGCTATCCGGGCCCGGCCCTGGAGGTCGTCGAGGTTGCGGAGGCGGCGCTGGCAGCCCAGGTCGTTCGGCTCGTTGACCACGGTCTCGATGCGCAGCGCCCGCCCCTCCTTGAGGTACTGCTTGATGCGGGAGCTCTTGTAGAAGAGGTTGACGGTCACCTCGGTGCCCCGGGAGACGACCTTGGTGGCGAACTCGCCCTTGGTGGTGGAGCGGATCTGGCGGCCGAAAATGATCTTCACCTCGTCTGGGCGGCCGATATCCAAGTTGTCGGCCACCAGCGCTTCGAAGAAGCCACGGGCCCGGCGGGGGGCGTCGAACACCAGGGTGCGGGAGACCTCGACCTGGCGCATGGACAACTCCCACCAGTAGCCACCGGCGTGGTCCACGCCGGTTAGCGGCGTCGGGACGATGGCTGTCCAGCGGTCGAAGAAGCGCTGGATGTCGTCGGGACCAAGGCGGTCGCAGATCCCCTGAAGGGCGGCGGGGTCGTCGCAGGCGGCGAAGCCGTTGGCCAGGTCGCGATAGCCCAGACCGGCCCTGGCCGCCTGGCGCTTGGCCCACTCGTGCCCGTTCACCCACACCTTGGCCGGATAGGGGAAGTAGCTGGCGATCTTGACGAAGCCGAGACCGAAGTCGTCGTCGAGCACGTAGAAGTAGAAGCACGTCACCCGGCGCTCGGCCTTGTCGAAGCCGTAGCTTACGGGTCCGGCGGTGGTCGGCCGCTTGTGGGCGGTGAACACCCACTGGAACTCCTGGGCGACTCCGATGGCGACCACGCCGGGGCCGCTGGCCTGGGCCGCGAGGGGCCGGACCATGTCGATGCGGCGGTCGCCCTTCTTGAAGCGCAGCACGGGGATGTCCCTGGACCGGGCGAACTCTGTCACCGCCTCCCGAAAACGGTTGCCGATCCGCTCGAAGATGGCGGGGGAGGCGATCGGCTGGTGAAGGTGGTCCCTCATGAAGCGGACGACCTGGCCGCTCACCTGCAGGTTGGGGATGTACGCGTTCAGGTAGATCCGGTCGAGGCACTCCAGGTCCAGCGTCACGTGGCCCTCGAGCAGGTCGTTCACATTTGTCACGCTCGCCATGGCGACCACCCCCGCGAGGACAGCCTCGGACCCACGTCCGGCGCGCGAAA
>JAIVIH010000450.1 GCA_020200615.1 Actinomycetota bacterium
CTTCGGCTCTACGTTGACGTGGTGGACGCCCTCATGCGGGACCGGGTGGACTACGCCACTCTCCACAAGATGTACGGAGCCACGAAGGACGAGCGCACCTACAGCCCCGCGGCGTGCACTGGGACGGAGAAGCGGATTCAGATGGGCAACCCCAACCCGTTGTTGATTTCGACCAGCTACGTCGAGCGACAGAACCTCACGATGCGGATGGGCATGCGACGGTTCACCCGCCTGACCAACGCCTTCTCCAAGAAGGTCGAGAACCTAACCGCCGCCGTGTCGCTCCACTTCATGCACTACAACTTCTGCCGGGTCCACCAGTCGCTCACGGTCACGCTTCCTGACGGCCAGCGCCAGAAGCGGACGCCCGCGATGGCAGCAGGCATCGAGCGTCACCCCTGGACGGTAACGGACCTGATCACCCGCCTACTTCCAAACTGACCCACTACCCGGCGCCGGGGGTGACCACGGCGGGGGTACAATGGGACCAACGCCGTTGTCCTTGAGCCCTTAGGGATGGCCCCGCTGAACGGAAGGCCATCCGATGCACATAGACGCGCGGGCGCGAGCCTTGAAGGCGCTCTGCGAGTTTCTCGTCGCCGAAAGCTCAATGGGAGACACCCTCCTGCGTGTGAGCCAGATCACGACTGATGCCATGCCGGCCGCGGAGATGGCCGGCATTTCCATGCTCGGCGACGACGGCAAGCCCACGACGGCGGTGTTCACCGACGAGGCCCCGCCGGCGATCGACCAGGCCCACTACGAGTCGGGCAAGGGGCCGTGCCTCGACGCCTGGCGGCAGAAGCGGGTCGTGCGCATCGATGAGATGTCGCTCGCCGTCGACGAATACCCCGAGTTCTGCAAGGCGGCGGACGAGCATTCGGTGCAGAGCACGCTGTCGCTGCCGCTGGTAGCGGGCAACCGGGGGGTGGGAGCGCTCAACCTCTACTCCCGAACTACGAAGGGCTTCTCGCAGGAGGACGAAGCCCTTGGCACGGACCTGGCTACGGCGGCCGCCATTGTGCTCGCCAACACCAGTGCCTACTGGGAGGCGTCGCAGCTGGTCGACCAGCTGAACGAGGCCATGCAGAGCCGGGCCGTCATCGAACAAGCCAAGGGCATGCTGATGGCCCGGTCACGGAAGCTCACGCCCGACGGCGCCTTCGATCTCCTGCGCAAGGCCTCGCAGCGCGAGAACGTGAAGCTTCGGGAGATCGCCCAGAGAATGGTCGACCGCCGCCCCTTCGCGGCCGATTGATCGGGCACCAATGTCGAACGGATCCATCGGAATGAGCGGCGAGATCGACTCGGGGCGGCGTCAGCTGGGGATGAGCGTGCGCGACGTCTGGGTCGGGTACTTCTCCGTCGGCGGCAACGGGTCGATGCTCGAGGTCGAGCGGTGGCTCTCCGGAGCCTCTGACATCCCGGCCCGGGAGCACGACATGCTGGCCCAGGCGGTCAATGACCGGTTCACCGATCATGGGCTCAACCACCCCGTTCGCTACAGCGACGCTCTCTGACTTCGGGCGAATCAGCCTGGCGTGGGGTGCGTCAGTCTACGGGGAGGCGACCGAGCAGGTCGGTCTTCTTCTCCTCGAACTCCTCCAGGGAGAGGGTTCCTGCGTCGAACTGCTTGTGGATGGACTCGATCAGCTCCAACAGGCGGGGGGCCGAGAGCTCGACCTCGTCGTCAGCCAGCTCGGTGAGGACCGCGCCCTCTTCCTCGGGATCCACACCTGACAGCTTGTCCTGACGCTTCTCGCGCTTGGCGGCCGCCTTCGCCTTCTTCGCCCGCTCTCGTTGCAGCTTGCTGAAGGTGGTTCGTTGACCAGCCATCGTCATCTCCTTGCATGTGGGGCGCCGGGCAGAGCAAGCCCGGTCGCCGCCACAAAGATGTGTTGTTATCAACTGCTACTGCGGGACCTCGTGGATTCGGGACCCTGTCGTGCCACATGACAGAGCCGCCGACATGACTGCCGGCGGCTCGGAGCGGGACTGCTAAGGCTCAGATCGGCCGGACGTTTTGGGCTTCCTCGCCCTTTCGACCGGGGGCCACGTCGAACTCGA
>JAIVIH010000451.1 GCA_020200615.1 Actinomycetota bacterium
CACCTGACACGGGCGTAAGGTGGCCCGAGGACTAGCGCGGAGGTGGCGCGATGAAGTTCCTGGTGCTCTGGCGGATGGAGATCTCCCGCCTGTCCGCAGACATGATGAAGTCGGTCCTGACCATGCCGGACTACGCCAAACCGCTGGAAGAGCAGGGCAAGGTGATCGGCCGGTACCACATCGTCGGATCGCATGGCGGGGTCTGGATCTACAACGTCGAGTCCAACGACGAGTTGGAGATGTTGCTGGCCAAGTCCCCCGTGTACAACTTCGCCCACTTCGAGGTTCTGCCCCTCGCCGACATGAGCTCGCTCCCGGTGCAGCCACCGGACGACGCCGCCGCCGGCTGACCGCATGGCCCCTCGCCTGCTCGAGGAGGTGATGGCCCGGATCGAACAGGCGTCTGGGCTCGACGCCGTGGCCCGGCCGCTGGCCAAGAAGGTGGCCGCCGTCATCCCCGGTGGGGTGGTGAAGGACACGCTCAGCGGGACGTGGATGGGTCACCCGCTTCACCCCATGATGACCGACCTCCCCATCGGCGCGTGGACGTGTGCGACCGCCCTCGACCTGCTGGGACGGGAGGCGGACGAAGCGGCCGCCACCCGGCTGGTAGGCCTGGGAGTGCTCACCGCCCTGCCCACGGCGGTGTCCGGGCTGTCGGACTGGTCGGACACCCTCGGCGGCGAGCGACGGATAGGGCTGGTGCACGCCATCGGCAACGTGGTCGGTGTCTCGCTGTACGGGCTGTCGTGGGTCGCCCGGCGCAAGGGTGACCACCGGCGGGGCGTGGTGCTCGGCCTGGCCGGCGCCACCGCGGCCACCGTGGGTGGCTACCTGGGAGGTCACCTGGCGTGGCGGATGGGCGTGAACGTCGACCGTCACGCCTGGGACCACCCCGCCGACGACTGGGTCGACGCCGCAGCCGAGGACGACCTGGCCGAGGGCCGGCCCATCGCCGTGACCGCCGGGGACGAAGAGGTCCTCCTGGTCCGGACAGGCTCCACCATCTCGGCCATCGCCGACGTTTGCGCCCACGCCGGCGGCCCTCTGCACGAGGGCGCGGTGGAGGGCGGCTGCGTCACTTGCCCCTGGCACGGGAGCGTCTTCCGGCTGGAGGACGGGAGCGTGGTTCACGGTCCCGCCACCGGCCCCCAGCCCTCGTATGAGGTGCGCACGAGCGGCGGCCAGGTCTTGGTGCGGCGTCGCTGACCGGACGAGCGTTCCGGGATCGGGCTCACGCCGGCCAGGTGCTGGTGCCGCTGTTGTCTCACTACGACAACCAGCCCGACGTGATCGTGCTGGGACTTCCTCGCGGGGGTGTTCCCGTGGCCGCCGAGGTCGCCACCGGGCTGCACGCGCCCCTCGACGTGTTCGTGGTGCGCAAGCTCGGAGTCCCCGGGCACGACGAGCTGGCCATGGGCGCCATCGCCACGGGTGGGATCCGGGTGCTCAACCCCAGCATCGTCGGCCGGCTCGGCATCACCGAGGAGGACATCGAGCGGGTGGCCGCCCGGGAGGCGCAGGAGCTGGATCGGCGGAACCAGGCCTACCGCGCTGGCCGTCCCGCACTCGACGTGGATGGCAAGACGGTCGTGGTCGTCGACGACGGCCTGGCCACGGGCTCCACCATGCGGGCTGCGGTGGCCGCCCTCCGGGTTCGATCACCGGCCCTCGTCGTTGTGGCCGTTCCCGTGGGGGCGCCCTCGACGTGCCGGCAGCTGGCGACTGAGGCTGACGAGGTGGTGTGTGCCCGCATGCCCGAGGGCTTCCACGCCGTAGGCCAGTGGTACGACGACTTTTCGCCGACGACCGACGCCGAGATACGAGAGGTTCTGGTCAGAGCCGAGGGGGGGTGAGCCTCAGCGTTTCCTGAGCGGCGGTCGGGCCGGCCTGGCCGCTCTCGTGGCCTTGACTGCTTTGGATGCTTTCACGGCCTTAGCCGCCCTGGGGGCCTTGGTGTCCTTGGTCGCTTTCACGGCCTTGGCCGTTCGGGCCGGTGTGGCGGCCTTGCCCGCCCTGGGTGCTCCTCGGGCCGGCCCCCGGCGGACCGCCGGCGGGGCCGCGGTCCGCCTCGGCAGCCGCAGCCCGGCTCTCGGCCGACGCCGCCTGGTCCTCGGCGGCCTCCGCCCGCTCTTCGGCCACGCGGGCGCGATCCTCGGCAATGCTGGCCCTCTCCTCGGCCAGGCCCGCCCGCTCGTCGGCCGTCACTGCCCTTTCCTCGGCGAGCGCCACGCGGCCTTCCGCCACACGCGCCCGCTCCTCGGCAAGGCGGACCCGCTCATCGGTGAAGGCGCCTGAGGGCGAGGTGGCGACGGCCGGAGCCGGGGCGGCCTCGTCGTCCTCCTCTTCGTCCTCGTAGTCGTCGTACTCTTCGAACTCCTCCTCCGCCTCCTCGAGGAGTTCGTCGTCCTGCTCCTCGACCAGGTCCTCTGCCTCTTCGATGGGCTCCTCGGGGCGCAGACGGCCCAGCACCCCACCGAGGCGGGGCGGCTCGCCGGTACCTGAGGCCGCCCGTTCGGCAGCGGCCCGGCGGCGTTCCTCCAGCCGGCCGAGCGCTCCGCCCGGTCGGGCGCCAGGCCCGCCGGGCGCGGGTGACCGGGGGGCGCCCTGCTTGCTCGCCTGCTGCTCCATGAACCTCCGCATGGCCTGCTCGCGCATGCTCTCGGCCATGGCCGGGTCGGAACGGATGACCGTGTCTTCCAGGCTCTTCCCCGAGCGGGCGGCAGCGTCCTGGAGGGCGATCTCCGTCACTCCGATGTCGTCCTCGTCGTCAGAGGCATGGGCCTGCTCCTGCTGAGACCGGCGCACGAGCGGAGCAGCGTCGGGAGGGGGCGGCGCCGATCTCATACCCGGGCCGACCCCGCCCCCGTAGGCGAGGGTCGAGCCCACGTTCCCGGAGATGGCGGCTGCGCCCTGGAACCCGCTGTAGCCGGCACGGTCCTCCTTGAACCCCTCGCCCCGCCGGCGGCGACTGCGCTTCTTCTCGTTCAACTGCTCGGCCATCTGCTCGAGGGGTGAACGCGGCCCACCCCCGCTG
Organism: Actinomycetota bacterium; assembly: GCA_020200615.1. The sequence goes on from JAIVIH010000451.1 coordinate 3,038, forward strand.
AAGTCCACGGGCGGAGCCGGTGGCCGGGTGAGGCGCTCGACCTCCTTGGCTGCCTCTCGCTCGATGTCCTCCCTCGACGGACCTTTCGTCTTGCCGAAGATGTCCTTGGGCATCCTCACCCCCCTGCTCTGGACAGGAATCCTACGCCAGCGCAGACCGGGTGAGACGGCCGGAGCCGAAGGTCAGACTACCCGGGTCGACCATCGGTAGCCTGACCGGGGGCCGCTAGCTCATCCGGTAGAGCAGGGGACTTTTAATCCCAAGGTGCGGGGTTCGAGACCCCGGCGGCCCACCGACTGGGTTCTGATCAGAGCGTTACGAGGGGCCGCTCGTTGCCCGCAGCGGACGACGGGCTCGCCCTGCGGAACCCCCCCGGGACACATCAGCGCCGACAGCGCGAGACTGGGGCGGTGCAGGTCGAGCTGGGGCTCCTCGGGGGCTTCGCCGTCAGCGTCGACGGAACGGCCGTGCCGCGGAGCGCCTGGAAGAGTCGGCGTGCCGTCCAACTGGTCGCCCTGCTTGCGCTGGCCCCGCACCGGCGACTTGCGATGAATGCCGACGGGTCCGGCACGCCGACCAACCTGACCAACAACCCGGCGAACGACAACGCCCCGAACTGGTCGCCCGACGGCTCCAAGATCTTCTTCAGCAGCAATCGCCCTTCGGGGGGCGGAGGGAACGAGATCTGGGTCATGAACGCCGACGGGTCCAACCCCGTGAACGTCACCAACCTGTCCTCCAACGACAGCGTTCCCGTCTTCTCGCCGGACGGGAGCCAGATCGGCGTTCAGGAGCAACCGGTTCGGGTCGACCGGGTTCGACATGTGACGAATTCCGTCAACCGGGGGCAACGCCTCGCGTTTCACGGACCACCCCGGTACGAGAACGAACCCGACTGGGGCGTCGGTCGGCCGTGCACGATAAGCGGCAGCGGCGATCTTGCCGGCACCGAGGGGGACGACGTCATCTG
>JAIVIH010000452.1 GCA_020200615.1 Actinomycetota bacterium
GCCGGCGGAAGGAGGAGGGGGGGGCGGGGGCGGAGGAGGACCTGAGCCCGGGCCCCCACCGGCACCGGCAGGCACCGAAACCGGTTGCGTGGGAGCGCCCGCAGGCGCCTCCTCGGGCCGGCCGCGCAGCACCGCCACCATCAGAACCAGCCCAGCGAGAACGCTGCAGCCGATGGACACGTAGATGAGGGTCAGGCCCGACTGGAGCAGGCCCACCACGAGCGTGATCGTCGCCGCCACGACCAACGCAAAGCTCACCAAGACCACAACGTCACCGTCCCATGACTTCGATCAAGAGGGTGGCATCCTAGGCGGCGCGTCTCGCCGGAGCTCTCAACAGACCACGCCCAGCAGAATTCGGATGGCGAAGAAGACGATCAGCGGCGAGAGATCGAGGCCCATGCCGCCCATCCCCAGCGGAGGGATGATCCGCCGGAGGGGGCCGAGAATGGGCTCGGTGACGGCGTACAGGAACCCGTACACCGACGACAGGCCGGAGTTCGGCTGGATCGGGAACCACGACATGATGATTCGGGCGAAGAGCACGATCATGTAGGCCTGGAGAAGGCGACAGAGGAGGAGGGACACAGATCAGGAACGGTAGAGCCCGCGCTCCTGCAAGCGCCGCTTTTCCTCGGCCGACACTTCGACGTTGGACGGCGTGAGCAGGAAGACGGACTCCGCCACCTTCTCCATGGAGCCTCCCAGCCCGTAGGTCAGGCCGCTGGAGAAGTCGATCAACCGGCGGGCCAGATCACGGTCGACGGCCTGCAGGTTGACGATCACAGGCTGGTTGTTCTTCAGGCGGTCCCCGATCTCTTGGGCGTTGGAGAAACCGTCAGGCACGACGATGTGCACCTTCTGGTGCTGCGGCGGCTGCGGCGGCTGTCGCACCACGGCGGGACGCTGGATGGTGACGGTGCTGTCGGGCTCGCGCGGCGGAAGCGTGCGAACGCCGCTTATGGGCGGCTCGGGCTCGTAGCTCCGCTCCGGCATGGCCGGGGCCCGACGCACGGGCCGGGGCGCAGGCGCGGGGGCAGGAGGCTCTGCCGGATACGGCTCGTACTCCTCATACTCTTCGTCATCGACGAGGCCCAAATAGACCATCGCCCGTCGCCAAACGGATGCCATCCGAGTCGCCTCCTTGGCAGTCGCAGCCTATCGTCGCAGGTCTGACGGAACGGGACGCGCACCAAACAGCGCGCGCCCCACGCGCACCATCGTCGTGCCCTCCTGAACCGCCACTTCGAGATCGTCGGTCATGCCCATCGAGCGTTCCGGCAGGCCCAGCTGATCGGCTATCTCCGTCAGCCGCCGGAAGCCGGCACGGGCCTCCTCGGGTGGGCCCGCCCGCCCCACGGTCATGAGGCCCCGGACGTCGAGCCCGAGGCCGAGCAGGTCGTCGATCAGACCCGGCGCCTCCTCCGGCCGGCAACCGTTCTTGGCCGCGCGCCGCGGCCGGAGGCACCTCGCAGGCCTTCCTCTCCAGGTCCTGGGCGTAGTTCTCGCCGATGTCGACCAAGCCGGCGTGTAGGGCCGCCTCCACCGCCTCGGGGCCGAAGCCCTTGGTGACGGCGACGATGGTGACGTCGGGCGCGCCACCGGCTACGGCGATCCGGGCCCGCACCGACGCCAGGCGCGCCGCCACCGTGCTCTCCAGGTTCACTTCCACACCACCGCCGCCTGCCGCTCCTGCTCGCCCCTGGCGCGCCAGGAGTAGTGGTTGGCGGAGCACGCGGTGCAGATGCCCACGTCCTCCACGTCGTCCACCGACTCCTCGGCCAGGGCCGACCGCACCGCGGCCGGAAGGTCGAGGGCGGGATTGCCTCCGCGGGTGCGGGCCACGACTTGCGGGCCCCACCGCCCGGCAACCGTCTCGAGGTCTCCGGCGCCGAACTCGTAGCACTCGCTGCGGATGCAGGGGCCCATCACCGCCTGCAGGCGCGTGGCGCCCAGGGCCCGCAGGTCCCCGACGGCCTTCTGCACCACCCCGCCGACGACGCCGCGCCAGCCGGCGTGGACGACGCCGATCACCCCTTCGTCACTGGCCAGGGCTACGGGAGCGCAGTCGGCGGTGAGGACGGCGAGGGCGGCGCCCGACTGTCGGGTGACGGCGGCGTCGGCCGCCTCGCCCGCGCCGGCCCCGGGAGCGTCCACCCGCACCACCCGGTCGCCGTGGACCTGCCGCAGCCACGTCCACGGGAGGTCGACGACCGCCCGGCGGCGCTCGGCCACGTCGGGACGGACCTCGTGGACATAAGCCCCGCCGTGGCCCAGGTCACCCTCGGTCCGACCGGTGAACACGACGCGCGCGGGCCCCACCCGGCGCGCGATGCTCACTTGAGGAACGAGGGGACGTCGAACTCGTCGTCGTCGGCCAGCCCGAGGTCTTCCCGGCCGCCGCGGCCGAACACGTCCTCGTCGCCCAGCCCGAGGCCGATGGGCTGGCGGGACTCGCTCCGCCGCTCCTCGCCCCGGTTGCGCTCCTCTTCCCACCGGTCGAAGCCGGCGGCGATCACCGTCACCCGGACCTCGTCGCCCATGGCGTCGTCGATGACCATGCCGGCGATGATGTTGGCGTCGGGGTGGGCGACCTCGTGGATGATCTCTGCCGCCTCGTTGACCTCGAACAGGCCCAGGTCGCTGCCGCCCGAGATGTTGAGCAGGATGCCCCGGGCGCCCTCGATGGAGGCCTCGAGCAGCGGGCTGGAGATGGCGGCCCGGGCGGCGTTGATGGCCCGGCCCTCGCCCGAGGCGTAGCCGATGCCCATAAGAGACGTGCCCGCGTTGCTCATGATCTTCTTGACGTCGGCGAAGTCGGTGTTGATCAGCCCGGGCGTGGTGATCAGGTCGGTGATGCCCTGCACTCCCTGGAGCAGCACCTCGTCGGCCATCTTGAAGGCGTTGAGGACCGACGTCTTGTCGTTGGACACCGACAGCAGGCGGTCGTTGGGGATGACGATGAGGGTGTCGACCTTCTCCTTCAGCCGCTGGATGCCCTGCTCGGCCTGAACCGACCGGATGCGTCCCTCGAACGAGAAGGGCCGGGTGACGACACCGATGGTGAGGGCGCCCTGGCCCTTGGCGATCTCGGCGATCACGGGCGCTCCCCCGGTGCCCGTGCCTCCGCCCTTGCCGGCGGTGATGAAGACCATGTCGGCGCCCTTGAGCACCTCCTCGATCTCGTCACTGTGCTCCTCGGCCGCCTGACGGCCGATCTCGGGGTCGCTCCCCGCCCCCAGGCCGCGGGTCAGCTCCCGGCCGATGTCGAGCTTCACGTCGGCGTCGCTCATCAGCAGAGCCTGGGCGTCGGTGTTCACGGCGATGAACTCGACGCCCTTAAGGCCGGCGTCGATCATCCGG
>JAIVIH010000453.1 GCA_020200615.1 Actinomycetota bacterium
TCGTGGGCGAGGCCGACGCCAAGTTTCGCGCCATCGCCCAGGGCATGGCCGATGCCATGTTCCCCCCGCCCCGAGTAGAAGTCGTGGCCGGCGCCGGCCACGCGGTTCCCCTCGACCAGCCCGAGGCCTGCACTCGGCTGATCGCCGAGGCCGCCCGTCATGCCGTTATCCGGTAACCCGGGCGGGTCACGCCGCCATCCGGTAGCGCTCCAGGAGGCCCGGGTCGGGAACCGGACGGCGTAGGGCTATGGCTCCGTCCACCGCCAGCAAGGGATCGGCCACGACGTCAGCCAGTAGGAATCCGGCTGTTGCCAGGCCGCAGGCGTGGTCCAACTCGGGCAGGGCGGCGGCCAGGGCGAGCCCGGCCGCCAGGCCCACCGAGGTCTCCATCATGGACGTCACCAGTCCAGGCACGCCCGCGGCCTCGGCCACGGCCAGCGCAGGGAGGACGCCCCCCAGGGGCTGGACCTTGAGCACGACCACGTCGGCCGCCTCCAGTCGCGCCAGGCGGCGGGCGTCGTCCACGCTCCGAACCGACTCGTCGGCCGCCACCGGCACCCTCACCCGGCGACGGACGGCGGCAAGGTCCTCCAGGGTCTCCACCGGCTGCTCGACGAGCTCGAGGTCGAAGCGGGCCAGGCGGTCGATCATGACCACAGCCTGCTCGATGTCCCACGCCCCGTTGGCGTCGACCCGGATACGGATCGCAGGGCCGGCCGCTTCTCGCACCGCCGAGACGCGGCTCACGTCGTCGCCCGTGCCGACCTTGACCTTGAGACATCGGTAGCCGCCGGAGACGGCTGCGGCGGCCGCGGCTCTGGCCTCGTCCGGCGGGAGGGCGGGGATGAGGGCGTTCACCGGGATCACCTCGCGTACTGGCGGCGGCCAGCCGTGGAAGGCGGCTTCGTCGGCCGCCGCCCGGGCCCGCTCGGGCGCGCAGGGATATCCGGGCAGGGGCGAACACTCGCCCCAGCCTGCGGGCCCCTCGACCAGCAACACCTCGCGCACCGCCGACCCGTTCAGCCGGACACGCATGGGCAGGCGGACTACCAGTTCCACAGGCCCACGGCCAGGAGGACGGACAGCACGAGCTGGAAGCGGGCGGTGGCGATGAGGGCACCCACGAGGGCGGGGGTGTCCGAGTCCGGGCGCAGGACGGTGCGGACCGGAGTTACGGCCAGCGGAGCAGCGGCCAGGGCCAGCAGGGACCCGGGGGCGAACGGAGCCAGGGCCAGCGAGCACAGCACGGCCCCCCCGACGCAGACGGCGTAGAGGCCGCGGGCGGCGGGCGCTCCCACCCGGACGGCGAGCGTGCGCTTGCCCGCGTTCCGGTCGCTCTCGACGTCGCGCAGGTTGTTGGCCAGCAGGATGGCGCAGGCCGCCAGCCCGACGGGCAGCGCGGCGGCGACGGCCAGGCCGGGCAGGCGGGCATGGTGGACGAAAGCGGAACCGCACGTGGCGACGAACCCGAAGAACACCAGCACCGCGACCTCGCCCAGGCCGGCCGAGGCATACGGCTTCGGGCCGCCGCTGTAGAGCCCGGCGGCAAGGATGCACGCGGCGCCGACGAGGATGAGCCGCCAGTCGACGGCGAGGGCCAGTACGATCCCGGCGAGGGCACCCACGGCGAAGGCCACCAGCGCGGCCCGCTTTACCGCCGCCGCGGGCACCAGGCCCGAGGCGGTGAGTCTCAGCGGCCCCCGCCGACGCTCGTCGACCCCGCGCACGCCGTCCGAGTAGTCGTTGGCGTAGTTGACGCCGACCTGCAGGGCGACGGCCACCACCAGCGCCGCCCCCGCCCGCCAGGCGATCACGGAGCCGCTCCGGGAGGCCACGGCCGTACCCACCAGCACCGGCGCCACCGACGCTCCCAGGGTCCGCGGTCGGGCACCGGCCATCCACAACCGCAGGCCGGTGGGCGGCGGGCCTGTGGGCGGAGGGCGGGCCGTCATGGCCGCTTGGGAAACCGGCTGAAGTCGGGAGGACGCTTCTCCACATAGGCGTCGCGGCCCTCCTGGGCCTCCTCGGACAGGTAGTAGAGCAGGGT
>JAIVIH010000454.1 GCA_020200615.1 Actinomycetota bacterium
GGTTCGTGGTGTGGGCCTCGGCTCCGCTGGCGAACCGGCCTCCGGGCACGGCCCACGCCCATCCCCCGGGGCCCGGGTTCCCCAGGCAGGCGCCATCGGTGTAGGCGGTCGTCCTCATCGCTTCCATTCAACCCGGGGACGGTCCCCCGATCGAACCGGTGACACTCAGGGGCGCCAGGGCACCGTTCGATGTCACCAGTTCGGTGGGTGGCACGGTCCAACCCGCCGCGGTAGCTCGGCCCGAGGTGGAAGCATGGAGGACGTGATCTTCGACGGATTCGCCCAGCAGGTGCCCGACATCGACCCCACGGAAACCGCCGAGTGGGTCGATTCCCTCGACGCGATCATCGAGTCGAGGGGAAAGGGACGGGCCCGGTTCCTTCTGATGAAGCTCCTCGAGCGCTCGCGGGAGCAGCAGGTCGGCATCCCCGCCACCGTTTCCACCCCCTACATCAACACCATCCCGCCTGAGCAGGAGCCCTGGTTTCCGGGCGACGAGCACACCGAGCGGCGCATCCGGGCCTACGTGCGCTGGAACGCGGCGATCATGGTCACCCGGGCCAACGCCAAGGCGGCCGGCATCGGAGGCCATCTGGCGACCTACGCCTCGTCGGCCTCGCTCTACGAGGTCGGCTTCAACCACTTCTTCCGGGGCAAGGACGACGGGCAGGCCGGCGACCAGGTGTACTTCCAGGGCCACGCCGCCCCCGGGATCTACGCCCGTGCGTTCCTGGAAGGCCGTCTGGACGAGAGTCACCTGGACAACTTCCGCCAGGAGATCGGGGGGGGCGGCCTCTCCAGCTATCCCCACCCCCGGCTCATGCCCGACTTCTGGGAGTTCCCCACCGTCTCCATGGGCCTGGCCCCCATTTCCGCCATCTACCAGGCCCGGTTCAACCGGTACCTCCTCAACCGCAAAATCGCCGATACCAGCCGCTCCAAGGTGTGGTGCTTCCTCGGCGACGGCGAGTGCGACGAGCCCGAGTCCCTCGGAGCCCTGACCCTGGCCTCCCGGGAGCAGCTGGACAACCTCATCTTCGTCGTCAACTGCAACCTCCAGCGCCTCGACGGGCCTGTCCGGGGCAACGGCAAGGTCATCCAGGAGCTGGAGGCCGTCTTCCGCGGATCGGGCTGGAACGTCCTCAAGGTCATCTGGGGCTCCAAGTGGGACGAGCTGCTGGCCCGGGACACAGATGGCGTCCTGGTCAACAAGATGAACACGACCCTCGACGGCGAGTTCCAGAAGTACGCCGTCGAATCGGGGGCCTACATCCGGGAGCACTTCTTCGGGCCCGACCCCCGGCTGCGGGCCATGGTCGAGCACCTGTCCGACGACGAGCTGCGCACCCTGCCTCGCGGCGGGCACGACTACCACAAGCTCTACGCCGCCTACAAGGCTGCGGTAGAGCACCAGGGCGCCCCCACCGTCATCCTGGCCAAGACGATCAAGGGATGGGCCCTGGGCCCCGACTTCGAGGCCCGCAACGCCACCCACCAGCTCAAGAAGATGTCCAAGAAGGAGCTGCGGGTCTTCCGGGACCGGCTCTACCTTCAGGACCAGGTGCCGGACGAGGCGTTGGACGCCGACATGCCGCCCTACTACCGGCCGCCCGAGGACTCGCTGGAGTACGAGTACATGATGGGGAGGCGGCAGGCCCTCGCCGGGTCGCTGCCGAAGCGGAAGGTGCGCTGGAAGCCCGTCCCCGCGCCCAAGCCCGAGGTGTTCGACGGGCTCAAGCAGGGCTCGGGCGGCCGGGAAGTGTCGACCACCATGGCCTTCTCCAACCTGCTGCGGAGCCTCCTCCGGGACAAGGGCATGGGTGCCCGGGTGGTGCCCATCATCCCCGACGAAGCACGCACCTTCGGCATGGACAGCCTGTTCTCGGAGGTCAAGATCTACGCCCCCTTCGGGCAGCTGTACGACCCCGTGGACTCCCACCTTCCGCTGTCGTACCGGGAGGCGAAAAGCGGTCAGATCCTCGAGGAGGGGATCACCGAGGCCGGTTCCATGGCCAGTTTCACGGCCGCGGGCACGGCCTACGCCTGGAGGACGGGCTGCGCCGGATGTACGGCGAGGAGCCGGAGGACGTCTTCTATTACCTGACCCTGTACAACGACAACTACGTGATGCCGGCCAAGCCGGACGACCCGCCCGGGTCCGAGGGGGCGCTCACGGTCGAGGAGGGCATCTGCCGCGGCCTCTACAAGTTCGCGCCGGCCCCTCCCCACTGCCGTCGCCGGGCCACGATCCTGTTCTCGGGACCGGCCCAGGGCGCGGCGCGGGAGGCACAGCAGCTCCTGGCCGAACGCCACGACGTGGCCGCCGAGCTGTGGAGCGCCACCTCCTACAAGGCCCTGCGGGAGGACGCTCTCGCCGCGGAGCGCTGGAACCGGCTGCACCCCACGGAAACGCCGCGCCTCCCCTATCTCACCGAGGTCCTCTCGTCTGCCGAGGGGCCGGTGGTGGCGGTGACCGACTTCATGAAGGCCGTCCCCGACCAGGTCGCCCGTTGGATCCCGGCCCCGTTCACCCCCCTGGGCACGGACGGGTACGGCCGGTCCGACACCCGGGCCAAGCTGCGCCGGCACTTCGAGACCGACGCCGCCCACGTCGTCGTCGCCGTGCTGCGGGCTCTGGCCGAGGCCGACGAGGCCAAGCCCGAGGAGGTGGCCGACGCCATCGCCACCTACGGCATCGACCCAGAAGCGCCCGACCCCGAGCCTGCCTGCACGATAACGGGAACGCCCGGCAACGACTACCTGGTCGGCACTTCCGGCAACGACGTGATCTGCGGCCTGGAGGGCAAGGACGCCATCAAGGGCCTCGGGGGCAACGACGTGCTGCGGGGCGACGCCGGCACCGACGTGCTCGACGGCGGCGACGGGGGCGACACCCTGCAGGGTGGAGAGGACAGCGACGTCCTCAAGGGCGGAGCGGGCCAGGACGTGCTCGACGGCGGCGGCCC
>JAIVIH010000008.1 GCA_020200615.1 Actinomycetota bacterium
CATGCCGGTCAAGAGCCGGAGTGGGAAGCGACTGCGGAAAAAGGCCCGCAACGACGGGTCAGGTGTGCGACGAGAAGACGAACGTGTGTGAACCACTGCTGACGCATCGAAACAACCCAACGAAGGCATCGAAACCGGGGAGTGAGGTGGTCCCCGGGACAAAGGCGCGGCCAACGTCGGCGCGTCCTGAACCAGGCGGCGACCTGCATGTTGGCCTGGTGGTGCCCGGTGTATAGGTGGCGTGAGCTCGTCGCAGGCGCTGGCATGGAACAGGAGAACCTGTCGTTCCGATACCGATCCGGCCGTTCACTTGGGCTTGTTCTGCCACCCGGCCGGCGAGAGGGAGGACCCCAAGCGGCGAACACCGCCAGGGGCAGAGTACCGATGCGGGGCACAGGGGCGGGCCGGCTCGTAGTAGTGACGAAGGCCCTGTAATGGGGCTGGAGCGAAGGGGCCGGGCAGACCACGGTCAGCTGAAGGTCAACCCTGCGGGGGAGGAGCCGACAGAGGGACCGAAGCCGAAGGTGAAGTCGTTTGAGATCCCCAAACGCCTCGTCTACGAGGCGTGGGAGAAGGTCCGGGCCAACAACGGTGCGCCGGGCGTGGACGCCGTCAGCATCACCGCATTCCAGGACGACGAGAGGAACAACCTCTACAAGCTCTGGAACCGGATGTCCTCGGGCTCCTACATGCCGGGGCCGGTGCGGGCGGTGGAGATACCGAAAGACCATGGGAAGGGGGTCAGGACCCTCGGCGTGCCGAATACGGCCGACCGGGTGGCCCAGACCGCAGCAGCGATGCTGCTGGAGGAGAAGCTGGAGCCGATCCTCCACCCCGACAGCTACGGCTACCGTCCCGGGCGCTCCGCCCACGACGCGGTGGCCGTGGCCCGACAGCGCTGCTGGAAGCAGGACTGGGTGTTGGACCTTGACGTCCGGGCCTTCTTCGACAGCGTTCCCCATGACCTGATGCTCAAGGCGGTCGCTCACCACACCGACGAACGCTGGGTCCTGCTCTACATCGAACGGTGGCTGAAAGCTCCCGTGCAGATGCCGGACGGGACCCTCATGGCGCGGGAGAAGGGAACCCCGCAGGGTTCCCCCATTTCGCCGTTGTTAGCCAACTTGTTCATGCACTACGCGTTTGATCGATGGATGGACCGGGAGTTCCCGGGCTGTCCTTTCGAGCGCTATGCGGACGACATCGTCGCCCACTGCGACACCGAGGACGGGGCCCACGATCTGCGGGCCGCCATCGCCGACCGGCTCGGGGCCCTGGGTCTCGAGCTGCACCCCGACAAGACGAAGGTCGTGTACTGCAAGGACACGCACCGCCAAGGCAGCCACGAGCACACCAGCTTCGACTTCCTTGGCTTCACCTTTCGGGGCCACCTGGTTCGTGGCCGAAGGGGGTTCTTCGTGAACTTCCTGCCAGCCATGAGCACCAGCGCGAGGAAGGCGAAGAGCCGGCAGATCAGGGCCTGGCACCTCAAACGCCGCAGTGGCACGGACCTGTCCGGCCTCGCCGAGGACATCAACCCCCAGGTGCGAGGCTGGATCAACTACTACGGGGCCTTCTACCGCTCCGAGTTGGGCTTCCTCGCATTGCGCATCGACGAGCATCTCGTCCGGTGGGCGATGCACAAGTTCAAACGACTGCGACGCAGGCCCGACCGAGCATGGGCCTGGCTACGGGATGCCCGGGGGCGGGAGCCGAGGCTCTTCGCCCACTGGCACCTGATCGCACGCACCGGCGGCCGGCCTGTGGGGGCCGGATGACGGGAGACCGTCACGTCCGGTCCTGAGAGAGCGGGAGGGGGAGGTTCCCTCCCGCTACTCACCAAGCCATCACGGTGGGGCCACTTCAACTTGGGCGAGTTCAAGGGATCCGCCCATGCTCATCCGGGACTCCTTGCTCGTGCTCGGACACTGGACAGACCAGATGGTCGTCTGCGCGCGAGCCGGGGAGGTCCTCACACATGGATTGTTTCGGGGCGCGCCGAACCAGAGGTTCGGCGCATGACTGCCATTCAAAGGAGCTACGCGGTTCAACCGCGCTCCGAGGCAAGTGACTGCCCATGGCAGGTTGGGATAGTGACAGCACACCGAGCGTCGCCATGGAAAGGGATGCGACGAGTCCTGAGCTTGATACTGCGACGTTCCTCTTCAGCGACATCGAAGGTTCTACGCGTCTGCTCAAAGCGTTGGGTGACGAATACTCCACACTCTTGGTCGAGCACCACCGCATGCTATCTACGGCCTTCGAGGCCCACGATGGGACGCTCATCGGCATCGAGGGCGACGGTCTGTTCGTTGTCTTCAAAAGCGCGCGCCAAGCTGCGGCCGCCGCCGTAGAGGCGCAGCAGGCCCTCGCCATTCACACCTGGCCCGGAGACCATGAGGTTCGTGTCCGAATGGGGATACACACGGGGGACGCGCTGATCACAGCCGCCGGATACACCGGCATCGCAATTCATCAGGCGGCACGCATCGCTGCCGCTGCCCACGGCGGCCAGGTGCTCGTTTCGGGAGTGACTCGACACCTGATCGGCGATGTACTCCCACCAAAGGTGACGCTCAGGGATCTCGGGAAACACAAGCTGCGGGACTTCGCCGAGCCGGAGAGCATCTTCCAGCTCTGCCATCCGGACCTTCGGTCGCAGTTCCCGCCTATTCGGTACGGCGCCCTCGGTTCGGGAGACGAAGTTGCGCAGCTTCCGGGTGAGGTCAAGCCCGACGTGGTGTTGCTGAGCACGCTGAGCAGGGAGGATCCGAACACTTCGAACGTGGCTCGATCGAGGCACCGGGAACTCCTAACTCACGCTCTGGCCGGCGCCGTCCAAGGTATCGAGGACAAGGGCGAAGAACTCCTCGTGCACCTCGATTCGGTCACCGAAGCAGTGCGGTGTGGCGTGCGCCTGCAAAGGGCCGTCGAACGAAACAACCGGCTGGCCGGGATCACGCCATTGGGCTCGAAGGTTGCAGTCGTGGTCGGCGATCCGGCCGATGGGCACAATAGCTTTGAGCGGTCAGTGGCCGTTGCCCGCCAAATCCTGGAGCAGGCGTCAAGCGGGCACATCCTTGTCTCCCGCCGGGCTGCCAGCCTCCTGCCCACCGGCTCTGATGACAACGGTTTCTCGGTGCCCATTGTCGCTCGCGATCACGAGGATGCGGTTGAGGTCGCCTGGCATCCGCGCCACCCTCCGCCCCTGCCGTCGATGTTGGACTCCAGTGACCAGAGGTTCGTGGGGCGGGAGCAGGAGACCCGCTGGCTCGAAGGAGCGTGGGAGCGAGCCAAGAAAGGCCAGCGCCAGGTGCTCCTGATCGCAGGCGAGCCTGGGATCGGCAAGACCGCTCTGGCCAGGCAACTCGCCATGACGGCCCACGACGAGGGGGCGACGGTCCTCTTCGGTAGGTGCGACGAAGAGACCCTCGTTCCCTTCCAGCCCTTCGTGGAAGCGCTTCGGCACTACGTGACCACGTCCGGACCGAGCGAGCTTCGGAGCGACATGCGCTCGTCGGGTGGTGAGCTTGTGCGCTTGATTCCGGAGCTCGGGCAGCACGTGCCCGACCTCCCCGAACCACTTTCGACCAATCCCGAGACGGAGCGGTATCGACTGTTCGAAGCGGTCTCGGAGCTCCTCGAGGAGCTTGCGGGCGCCACCGATCTAGTTCTGGTCCTCGACGACTTGCAATGGGCGGACGAATCGAGTCTGCTCCTGCTCCGCCACCTCGCTCGACGGCTGGAGCCCCGGCCGATTCTCATCGTCGGTACCTACCGGGACACCGAACTGACGGCGTCTCATCCCCTGACGACGACCATTGCCGAGCTGCGGCGCGAGCGGGACTTCGACAGGCTCTCGTTGGGCGGTCTGGACGAGACGGGCATCGCCTCCCTCGTGGACACGGTTGCAACAGAGGGGCTCGGCCGTTCCGCACCCACTCTCGCCCACGCGCTTCGTCGCGAAACGGACGGGAACCCGTTCTTTGTCGTCGAGGTCCTACGTCACCTTGACGAGAGCGGAGCAGTCCGACTTGGGGGACGGGATCAGTCGGTCTACTGCCTGCCGATCTTCGACGGGGTGCGGGAAGTGGTGCTGCAGCGCGTCCGCCGGCTGGAGGAGGGAGCCGCCACCTTGTCGGTCGCCGCGGTGCTCGGCCAGGAGTTCGATTTCGAGCTTCTCGAGCGCCTCTCTGGGCCGGATACCGACCCGCAGCAGCTGCTCGATGTCCTCGACAGCGCGGTACATGCCCGGTTGCTGGCCGAGGTGCCCGCCGCCGGGCGCTACCGCTTCGCCCACGCGCTCACCCGCCAGATCCTCTACGAGGAGCTGACGAGGACCCGCCGTGCCCATCTCCATCGGCAAGTGGCTGAGGCGCTCGAGGGTCTGGTCGGCGAGACCGATGACGGTCGGTTGGCGGAGCTCGCGTACCACTTCTCCAGGGCTGCCCCGAGCATGGTCGACAAGGCGGTGGAGTACAGCAAACGGGCGGGCGACACGGCCCTACGGCTCCTGGCCTACGAAGAGGCCAGCCGCTCGTACCGGATGGCGCTCGACGTCCTGGACCAGGCCGGCTCGAGCGATCCCCGTCGCAACGAGCTCTTGCTCGCCTTGGGGGACGCGCAGTGGCGCGCGGGGGAGACGCCCGCTTCGCGTAAGACCTTCCTCGAGGCAGCCGAGGCCGCGAGAGCCGTCGGTAGCCCCGAGCAGCTGGGGCGGGCGGCTTTGGGCTTTCCCACGGGTTTGGGCGGGGGTGTCGTACGCGTCGGCGAAGTCGACAACGTGGTGGTGGGCCTGCTGGAGGAGGCGGCAGGCGTGCTGGATGATGACAGTGCACTCCGGGCCAAAGTTCTCGCCCGGTTGGCGATGGAGCTGTACTTCTCGGGCTCACCGCGGAGTCGTTCCCTCAGCTGGACGGCCCTCCAGACCGCCCGGCGAATCTCCGACCCTGCGGCGCTCATCGCCGCCCTCAACGCGAGGCACTATGCCGAATGGGGACCGGACAACTTGGAGGAGAGGCTCTCCGTCGGTGCCGAGCTCATCGCGGTGGCTGAGCAGCATGGCGACAAGGAGATGGTCCTCGAGGGTCGCCACTGGCGCGTCGCCGACCTCCTGGAGGCCGGCGATGTTGAAGGCATGACCAGGGAGATCGCGATCGCCACTCGCATGGCCGATGAGCTCCGCCAGCCCCGCTACATCTGGTATTCCGCGGTGTGGAAGGTGATGCGGGCGCTACTCGAGGGACGATTTGGCGACGCTCAGCTGCTGATGAAAGAGGCCTTGGCCATGGGTGAGCGGGCCGAGGATCCCAATGCCGTCCTAGCCTTCTCCGTACAGATGTTCATCTTCTGCTGGATGCAGGGGCAGCTCGACCAGGTCGTGAGCCGGGTCGAGATGCTCGTCCAGCAGTATCCCGCGCTCAAAGGCTGGCGTTGCGTGCTCGCGCTCATCTATGCGGAGCTGGGTAGGCCAGAGGACGCGAAAAAGGAGGTCGACCAGATGGCCGGGGAGGGCCTCGACAACCTACCTCGGGACCTCTTCTGGCCGCTGGCGGTGAGCCTGCTGGGCGAGGTGGCAGCCCGCCTGAACGACCGCGAGAAAGCGGAAACCCTTTACCAGCTCCTGTCCCCGTTTCCTGGTCGGTGGGTCATCGTCGGCATGGTGCCGAGTGCGTGCATCGGTTCGACGTCACGCTATCTGGGCATGCTGGCCGGAACAGGGGGCCGGTTCGACGAAGCGGCCGCCCATTTCGAGAGCGCCATCGCGGCCCATTCGGCGACGGGGGCTCGTCCGTGGATTGCGTATACGCAACACGACTATGCCCGGATCCTGTTGCATCGCGGTCGCGACGGTGACGTGCGCCGGGCTCAGGTGCTGCTCGAAGCCAGCGTCAGCCTCAGCCACGACCTTCGGATGGAGGTGTTGGCCCGTCGTGCCACCGAAACGTTGACGACCCTCGCTCACGAGCATTCCGCGGACTGACAACGTGCTCAGCCTGGGCCGAGCCACAGCGAGCGAGGTGACCCGACTCCCGATCTGCGCACTCGAGGTAGCGGCGTGTCGAGACATGTCGACGACACGGCAGTTGGAGTTCCTGAGCGGGCGCATTGCCGCTCGACGTGCGCTCAGCGCTGCTGGATTTCCGGCTGGTCCCGTTCTCCGAGCGGGCCGCGCGCCATTGTTCCCAGCGGGCGTCGTGGGGTCGATAAGCCACAGCCGAGGACAGGCCGTGGCCCTTGTCGGCCGCAGCGACTCCTTCTCCTCGGTGGGCGTCGACGTCGAGCAGCGTTTCCTTCACCTTCGAGGACGAGTTGTGGAGCGGATCGCCTCACCGTCGGAGCGGCGCTGGCTCGAGCACGACGGGTGCGACGATCGAGCGGTCCTCCTGCTGTCCGCCAAGGAGAGCCTGTTCAAGGCCCTCTCCCCGCTGGGTTGCGCTCCCAGGAGCTTCACCGATGTCTCGCTCGAGCCTGCGGTGGGGGGTTTTTCGGTCTCCCTTCAGCCGTCGGGCGTACCGCTCTTCGTTCACTGCGATGAAGACCGCCGCCTGGTCATGACGTGGGTGATCGTGGGGCGACGAGACAGTGTCTCAAAGCCGCTCAATGCCGCTCACCAGGTCGGTGAGATCGGTGGATCTGGCCCGAGTCGACGCGTCGCCTGCGCGATCGACGATCCGGATCAACTCCTCGAAGGCCTCGGTGTAGTCATGGCCCCCGACGGCATTCGAGGCCTCCAGGGCCAAGCGCCAGTAACGGTCCAAGGTGTTGGACAGAGGCATCTTGAACGTCTGGATGACATCCTTGATTGCCGGCAGGAGCTCGCCACCGAAGGTGCCAATATACGTTTGCAGGAGTTGCGAGAAGAAGACGAAGTGTCGGCCCTCGTCTCGCGCCAATAATCGGAGGAGGCCTCGAAGGGTAGGTTCTTGGACTCTTTGAGAGAGTTGCTGGTAATAGAGCTGGGTGACCTTTTCCTGTATGAGCGTATAGATAAAGACCTGAACGGGTTCCTCGTAGGGGACGTCGAAGGGGACACGACCCGCGATAGCCAGTTGAGAGCGAAGATCCTCGGCGGACGCGATGCCCGCCTGCACCTGGTAACGGAACAGGACGAACGCGTGCCAGTCCTCCTCTTGAGCCCACCTCACGATGAAGCGATAAAACTCCCTGTTGTTCACGAACGTCGGGAGATCGACGCTGCCGTCGACGGGGAACCTGCGGTTGTAGGCGGCGAAGTAGCCTGGGAGATGGTCTTCGATCAGCGTCACGAACTGGATGGCCGACCTCTGGCCGTCGGTGAGGCGGTCGGCATCCAACGCCCCCCACTCAATGCTGGTGAACGGGTTCCAGGCGCGTAGCGCAGCCGTGGCGAGGAACCGTTCGGCATGCTGCGCCATGACTTCGGGCTTGATGGTCCAATCCCCAGGACGTTGGTCCTCGTCCGGCCCTTCTCCGTCAGTGACGCTCATCCCTCGGTACTCAACGTGCTCGAGTGCAGATCACGGCGTAGTGCTTGATGGTGAACCCCCAACCGGCGTTGGCCACCCGGAAATAGCGGAGGAACTTCCCGGTCAGCCCCGGCTCAACTGCCTCGACCTCAGCCTCGTTGGCCCGGAGATTCTCGCTCCAGTGGTCAATCGTCTGCCGGTAGTGGCGGGTGAGGTCGTGCAGAGCTTGAAGCGAGAAGCCAGCTTCCTCGAGCGCAGCAACCATGACCGACATTGGCACCATGTAGGCGGCACCGAAGATGTCATCGCGAATGAAGCGGGTGTTCGCCGTTTCCGAGAAGCGCTTCCAGATGGTCGTGCTACGGAAGTAGCTCTCGGAAAGGTACAACTTTCCCCGTGGTCGGCACAGCCGGTAGCAGCCGGCGAGCGTTTCCCCCCAATCAGGAAAATGAATGATGGATCCGAGGAACGTGATCGCGTCGAAACTTCCGGGGGGGTGGGTAACCGAGTCGAAGTTCTTCTCTTCGATCGTCACCAGGTCCCCGAGCCCGAGAGCGCGCGCCCTTTGACGGATGAAACCCACCTGATGGGGGGAAGGGGTGACACCCACGACGGTGCACCCGTAGCGCTCGGCGAGAAAAAGGGTGAGACTGCCCCATCCGCAACCGACGTCGAGCACCCGTTCGCCGCCCTCGATGCCGAGCTCGGTGGCCACGAACTCCATCTTCCGAAGTTGGGCCTCGTGGAGCGTGTCGCTCGTGTCTCCGAACAGGCCAGAGCTGTACTTGAGCGTCGGGTCGAGAAATGCGGCGAACACCTCGACCGGCAAGTCATAGTGACTGTTCGTCGTGTTCGACTGGGGCGCGGTCGGCGCGTTCATTCGTGGAGCTCACGAACCGCCGTCGCCAGCTCGCCGATGGTATGCACGCCGAACACCAGATCGTCGTCGAACTGCACCCGGTAGTGGTCCTCGATATTGGCGACAACCTGCAGCAGCGTGACCGAGTCAACGCCCGGGAGTTCCCGAATGTCGGTGTCGTCCCCGATGTCCCCCATCAACCTGTCCAGGGCCGTCCCCAGGAAGCCACGGATCGTGGACTCGACGTCGTCGATCATGCGACGACCCGTTTCCGCCGCCCGAGCACGACCGGTCCCCAAACCATCCACCGATGAACTCCCTGTGGCTAGGAAGGCCCCCGCACCACACTAGCTGGAGGACTGGCCATGTCGCCGGGCGCGGCGAGCGACGGAGCCTCTCGACCAGTGAGTGAGCCACTTGTTTCGACGCTCAACAATCACGAGGCGCTGGTTTCAGAGCTGGATGGTGTCCCCCGAAGGTGCGCTCGACGCGACGCGAGGTCAGCAGCTGTTTGACTGGGCGGAACCGTTCGAGACACGCACGTGGGTCATCTCGGCCATCTCGTTGCCGATCCGCTCATGCATACTTGACGTCTTCGCCTCGGTGAACACACGCTGGACCGACCGGACCAGCATGACGTGGGCCTGGAGGCGGGTGTCACCAGCGGCCCGCGCCACGCCGAAGGCTCGTTGAGCACTGCGTCGGCCTGCTCCAACCGTCCCGTGCTCATCAGCGGTTCGCTCAGGTTCGGCAACACCGACACCCTGAGCTCGTGCTCCGTGGGCAAGAGGTCGACGGCTCGTGACAGCAGGTTGGCGGCGGCCAGAACGTCACCCCGTGCGAAGGCGGAGCATCCCGCCGCCGCCAGTCGCTGGCCGCCCCGGCGGGCGAGGCCCTGGCCATGCTCGTCGAGGGGCCGCAGCTCCTGGTGGTAGCCGTACGCGCTCTCGAGGTGGTGGCCGAGGATCTCCTCGTACTCGGCAACCCGCTCGCCCGCCGACCGTTCGAGCCAAGCAGCGTACCGCTCGTGCAGTTCAGATGTCCGCTCTGATCGGCGGAAAGGGGCTCCAGCTCGATCGTCGTGGCATTTGCCCTGCCCTCTCCCCAGCCGGCCCGTTCGGCGAGAAGTTCGGGGCGGGCGAGGCACAGGACGAGGATCGGCGCGCCTCGGGACCAGTCGACGACGTGCTCGACGAGGTCCAGGAACGTGGGTTCCGCCCAGTGGGCGTCCTCGAAGACGACGACGACGGGACGCCTTCGAGCCAGCGTCTCGAGTAGCTTGCGCACGGCCCAGAAC
>JAIVIH010000197.1 GCA_020200615.1 Actinomycetota bacterium
TGATGATGATGATGGCGCTGGCCTCACCGGGCTTCGCCGACCCTTCAGCCGGGGAGAGGCGATCCGCCGCCCAAACCAAGAAGGCAGAGGCCGCCGCCCGGCTGGACACCCTCAAGGCCAACGATGCCGAGCTGGAGTCGGCGGTCAACGCCCTCGACGCCGGGGTAGCTGTCCAGGCCGCCTCCGCCGATGCCGCCCGGCAGGCCCTGCGGGCGGCCGAGACCAGCCTGGGCATGGCCCAGGCCCGGCTGGCCTCCACCGAAGCCCGCATGGCCGATTTGCGGGCCCGGGCGGCCGGGGCGGCGGTGCGTGCCTACGTCCATCCCGGCGGCGACACCCTTCTCGAGATCGTCCGGGCCAAAGACCTGGGCGAGGCCAGCCGGCGCCAGGCACTGCTGGCCCACGTGGTCTCCGCTGACCGGGACGTCATCGACCAGATGAGGGCCACCCGTCAGGACGAGCAGTTCGAGCGCGAGACCCTCGCTGCGGCCCGCGATGTCGCCGCCGGCCGGAGGAGGGCGGCCGCTGAGCGGCTTTCGGAGCTGGAGAAGGCCCGCAGCGACCAGGTCCGGCTCAAGGGCGCCCTCGACGCCCGGATCGCCCAGGTTACCTCCGAGGTGGCCGCGTTGTCCCGGGAGGAAGCCAACCTCTCGGCGCTGATCCGGGCCCGCCAGCAGCCGGCCGCCGCGAGCCAGCCGGGCGCGGGTGCTGGAGGCGGCGACGCCAGGAGCTCGGGCTCGGGCCTGTCGTGGCCGGCCAGCGGCTCGCTGACGTCGGGTTTCGGCTACCGCTGGGGGGCGCTGCACGCCGGCGTCGACATCGCCAACGGCCTCGGCACGCCGATCCGGGCGGCCAAGGGCGGCACGGTCATCCTGGCCGGCTGGAACGGCGGCTACGGCAACGCCGTGATCATCGACCACGGCGGGGGGTTCTCCACCCTCTACGGGCACATGAGCCGTCTCCTCGTCGGCGAGGGCGACCGGACGAGCCAGGGCGACCGCATCGGCGACATGGGCTCCACCGGCAACTCGACCGGTCCCCACCTGCATTTCGAGACCCGGGTCAACGGCAGCCCACAGGACCCCATCCGCTACCTTCCGTAGTACGGCTCCGCTCTGGTCCTTGAGGGACGGTCGTCTACCTCGGACCTTTCACCTCACCTGACGGAAAGGTCTTGAGCGGGCGACGGCGAGCGCGACCAGGCCGACCAGGGCGAGGAGTACCACGCCCAGGAGGGGCCGTCGCGAGCCGCCGCTCGGGACGTCGACGGCGGCGAAGTTCACGTCCTGGCGGCCGGTGTCCGCCGACCCTGCCCTGGTGTCGACCCACGCGGCGTGGAGCTTCCCGTCGCCCGAGGCAAGGCCCAACTTGGTCCCGAAGTCGGTGCCGTAGTCGTCGCCGAAGGTCGGCCCGATCCTCTCGTCGAAGGAGGTGGCCGACAGCCGGATGTTGTCGAAGGTCTTCCCGCCATCGGTGGAGATGGCGAGGTAAGCGTCGAGCAGGATCTTCTCTCCGGGGTCGTGGCGTCCGTCGAGGAACAGCACGCTCACGCGGTTGTCTGGCCCGACCTCGACCTTGGGCAGGAACTGGGCGGTGCCGTCGCCACCGTTGTCGTTGACCTTGACCGCGTCGGTCCAGATGCGGCCCCCGTCGGAGGAGCTTCGCAGGAAGACGTCGTCGTCGCCGTTGCGCCCATCGGCCCAGGTGACGTAGAGCTTCTTGTCCGGCCCGGCGGCCAGTTGTGGCATCTCGGGCAGGAAGGGCAGGAAGCGCCGGGTCGTCAGCACCTCGGTCTCCAGCTCGACGCCGGGGGCGAAGGTGCGCCCACCGTCAGTCGAGCGCGTCAGCACCAGGGCGAACGGCAGCTCCGCCGGGGGCCCCTCCTGGTTCTCGAAGTCCCGCCGATTGCCCCTGAGGTCCTCGTAGAGGACGACGAGGTGGCCGTCGGCGTCGATGACCGGGCTAGGCGCCAGCACACGCTGGCGCTGTGGGTCGCTGACGGGTACCGGCGTGCCGAAGCTGCGGCCGCCGTCGTC
>JAIVIH010000455.1 GCA_020200615.1 Actinomycetota bacterium
ACTTCTAACCTCCCGCCGCTCACCCGGCGCGACGCAAGATTGACGAGGGGCCGGTTCGCCGGCCCCTTGTTCGCGTGTCCACCCCCTCCGAAAGCAGGAGATTGGCCGGTCGAGGGCGAATCGGGGCTTGAGGCTTCGCGCCCGAGCAGGTGCTCAGGCGCGGTTCAGGGCTACGGTGAGCGAAGGGGCGGCGACGAATGAACATGGGGGGAACCAGGTGACTCGAATGGTGCGGATGACGGCGCTGGGATTGCTGGCGGCGCTCGCGCTCACTGGGTGCGGCGGTGGCGAGGGCGTCGGCGGGCCGCAGAAGGAGAACGCGGCCAAGGCCGACGCCGTCTGCGAGGAGACTCAGGACAAGGTCGGCACGTTGGGCGACGACGCCGGGGCCGACCGTGACGTCGTGAGGGCTGCGGCCGAGAGGCTGGCTACGTTTGACGCGCCGAGCGAGAACGAGACGACGTGGCTGCGGTTCGTGCGCGAGACGGAGAACCTCTGGCTGTCGCTCGAGGACGTGGCTCAGTCCCGTGACCCCTCCACCAACGACCGGGCGCGCGCCGAGCGGGCTCTCGTCCGGGTGCGGGAGACCAACACCCGCCTGGCCGAGCACGCCGAGGACTACGGCATCGAGACCTGCGCCGAAGGCGGCTTCGCCAAGTCGTAGGATCGGTCATCGATCCCGTCACGCCCACCCAGGGGTGGGGCGTCCTCCACCTGTTCTGCCGATCCCGCCCCACTGCTGATCGCGAGGCGATCGCGGCAGCGGTGAAGTCGTGCCAGGCCGACGACCATCAGGTCGTGCCCTTCGCCGTGTTGGGCCACAAGGCCGACATCGGTTTCATGGCCGTCGGCCCCGACCTGTGGCGCCTCCAGCAACTCCAAGCCGAGCTGGTCGCCGCCGGCCTGGAGCTGCCTGCGTCCTATCTCTCCCTGACGGAGGTGTCCGAGTACACCAAGGGCATGCCCCCCGAGCGGCTGGAGCCCCGGCTCCACCCCGTCCTACCGCCCGAGACGGCCCGGGTTCTGTGCTTCTATCCCATGTCCAAGCGCCGGGACGCCACCGGGAACTGGTACGCCCTGCCCTACGACGAGCGGTACAAGCTCATGGAAGGCCACGGCCGGGTGGGCCGCCAGTACAAGGGCCGCATCGTGCAGCTCGTAACCGGCTCCACCGGGCTGGACGACTGGGAGTGGGGGGTGACGCTCTTCGCCGAGGAGCCGGCCGCCATCAAGGAGTGCGTCCACGAAATGCGGTTCGACGCGGCGTCGGCCGTCTACGCCGACTTCGGCCCCTTCTACGTCGGCCTCCTGGGGTCGGTGGAGGCGGTGCTGGCGAGGGTCGGCCTGGGCTGACCGCAGCCGGTAACCTACCGTCACTCACCGCAGTACCCACGGCAAAAGGAGTGCTGACTATGTCCCGCATATCCCGGGCTAGCTGGAGGATCGTCGCTCTCCTCATGGTTTCCTCGCTCGTGCTCACCGCCTGTGGCGACGACGACGAGGACACCACGACCGGTG
This sequence comes from Actinomycetota bacterium, assembly GCA_020200615.1. The sequence continues at coordinate 1,519 of JAIVIH010000455.1, forward strand.
CCGGAGGAGGCGGACAGGCGTCGGATACGGCGTCCATCGCCTTCGTCGGGCCCCTGACAGGGGAGAACGCCAACCTCGGCCTCAACATCCGCGATGCCATGAAGGTGGCCATTGAGGAGGAGAACGCCGCAGGAGGAACCAGGATCTCGCTGAAGGAGTTCGACACCCAGGGTGATCCCGCCCAGGCGTCGACTCTGAAGGACCGCTTCATCAGCGACCAGAGCATCATCGGCATCGTCGGGCCCACGTTCTCGGGGGAGACAAAAGCCCTCATTCCCGACCTGGTCAACGCCGGCCTGGTGATGATCAGCCCCTCGGCGACCAACAAGGACCTGCCCACGGTCACGGCCAACAACAACAGCTTCCACCGCATCATCGGCGACGACGCCCTCCAAGCGGCGGGGATCGCCGAGTTCCTGTCCAAGGAGCGGCCCCGGAGCGTGGCCTACGTCCACGACAACACCGAGTACGGCAAGCCCCTGGCTGAGGACGTGGAGAGGCTGGCGACGGCGAAGGGTCACTGACGCCGGCGTGACCGCCGTCTTCGTCAGCGGGGACGGATCCCTGGACCCGGGCTTCGTCACGGCGGCCGGCGCCGCCGCGGCCGAGGGCTCCAAGCTGAGCTCACCGTCCAACCTGGCCCTCGAGACCTCCACTGGCGCCCTCAAGACCTTCTACGACAGCTTCAAGCGCCAGATCGGGAAGGACCCGGGCCTGTACTCGCCCGAGGGCTACGACGCGGCCAAGATCTTCATCCAGGGGATCAAGGCCGGCAACAAGGACCGGCCCTCACTGCTGAGGCACGTCGAGGGGATCGGGAAGTACGAGGGCATCTCCAAGGCCATCGAATTCGAGGCCAACGGCAACCTCAAGGCCAAGGTCTTCTTCGTCTTCGAAGTCAAGGGCGGCAAGATCACGCCCCTCCAGAACTTCGAGGTCGCATAACCGATCGGAAGCGGTGAGCAGGCGGAGGGCACCCGGCGAGGGGCCCTCCGCCGGCCATCACTGACAGATCCATGGACGCCTGCTTCAGCTGCCTCGCCGACCAGTTCTGGCCGCAGACGGTTGACGGTCTCACCCTCGGCGCCATCTACGCGCTGATCGCCCTCGGCTACACGCTGGTCTACGGCGTGCTCAGGCTCATCAACTTCGCCCACTCCGAGATCTTCATGGTGGGCATCTTCGCCAGCCTGTTCACCATGCACGCCATCGGCATCGACACGGCCGATCCGGTGAAGACGGGAGCGAGCCTCGTCTTCGTGATCCTCGTCGTGATGCTCGCGGCCATGGCCGTCTCCGGCGCCGCCGCCCTCATAATGGAACGGGTGGCGTACCGACCGCTCCGGCGGAAGAACTCCCCCCGCCTGGCCGCCCTCATCACGGCGGTGGGCATCTCCCTCTTCCTCCAGGAGCTGTTTGCCCTCCGCTACGGCCGCAACCAGCTCGGCTTCCCCCGTGTGCTCGAGAAGAAGCAGCTGTTCGAGCTGTGGGGCGCCAACATCCGCACCGACAAGGTCTTGGTGGTCGTGTCCGCCGTCCTCCTGATGGTGGCCCTGGAGCGGTTCGTGGCCCGGTCCCGGTTGCCCGCTTCAACATCGGCTTCCTCCCCGGCATCAAGGCCTTCACCGCGGCCGTGCTGGGCGGGATCGGCAACATTCGGGGCGCCCTGCTGGGCGGGTTCCTGCTGGGCCTGCTCGAGAACTGGGGCTCGGCTGTCCTGGGCGCGGAGTGGCGGGGCGTCTTCGCCTTCACCGTGCTCGTCCTCGTGCTCATGTTCCGCCCGACGGGGCTGCTGGGCGAGAGCCTGGGACAGGCACGAGCGTGAGCGCTCCGAAGGCGGTAGCCCGGTGAGCGCGTCGGGGCTGCACGCCATCGGGCGGCTGCGCGAGATCTCCATCGCCGACCCTGTGGCCGGGTGGTGGAGCCGCCAGCCTCGGGCGGTCCGGGCCGCAGTGGCCGCCTCCGCCCTGCTGGCCGCCATCCTCATCCCCTTGGTCCTGGAGCCCAAGTGGCAAGCGGTGCTGTTCTTTCCTGTCGGGATCTACGTCCTGCTCGCCCTCGGCCTGAACGTCGTCGTCGGCCAGGCCGGCCTGCTCGACCTCGGCTACGTGGCGTTCTATGCGGTGGGCGCGTACACGACGGCCAAGCTGACCACAGCCGGGAGCTGGACGGCCTGGGAGGCGGTGGTCTTGGCCGTGATCATCGCGTCGGTGGCGGGCGTGCTCCTGGGAGCTCCCACGCTCCGGCTGCGGGGGGACTACCTGGCCGTGGTCACCCTGGGCTTCGGGGAGATCGCCCGGATCGTGGCCCAGAACACGAACTCCCTCGGGGAGGCCCGCGGAATCACCGGCATTCCTCATCCGACGGGCGTGCTCGGGTCCAAGTTCGCCTTCGACCCTCTGCCGTACTACTACCTGGCCCTGGCCGCCATCGTCCTGGCCATCGTGATGCTGGTGCGGCTCGCCCGGTCCCGAGTGGGCCGGGCCTGGTCCGCCATCCGGGAGGACGAGGACGCGGCCGAGGCCATGGGCGTTCCTACGTTCAAGATGAAGCTCTGGGCCTTCGCCATCGGAGCCTCCACCGGAGGACTGGGGGGCTGGATCTACGCCAGCAAGGTGAGCTTCATCAACCCCGACAACTTCCCCTTCTTCTTCTCCGTGATCATCCTGGCCTGCGTCGTCCTGGGAGGCATGGGCTCGATCCCAGGGGTGATCGCCGGCGCCTTCGTCATCGCCTTCATCCCCGAGTACCTGCGCGAGGTGGCCGCTGGCGAGACCGTCACCCGATGGCTGAACACGCTCATCGGCGGTCACGCCGGGAACATCACCGAGTACCGCGTGTTCCTGTTCGGCTTCATCCTGGTGGTGATGATGATCTTCCGCCCCCAGGGCCTGTTGCCGAGCCGCCAGCGGGCCCGGGAGCTGGCCGAGGCCACCGGGGACACGGGCATGGGCGCGGCCGAAACCGTCGTCGAAGCGGAGGTCCCCGCCCCCACCGCGAACGGGGAGAACCGTGCCG
>JAIVIH010000273.1 GCA_020200615.1 Actinomycetota bacterium
CCGGAGCCGTTGGCCGCTGGGCCCCCGCCGCCGGAGACCGGTGCGGTCGAGCCGCCCCCGCCGCCTCCGCCGCCGGTCGCAGCCACACCTGCGCCGTTCGATGCGCTACCCGTTCCGCCCGAGCCGGCGCCGGCGCCGGCGCCACCGCCCGAGGAGGCGTCGCTGCCGGCGTTGCCCGTAGCGGCTGCGCCGCCCGTGTTGCCGGAGCTGCCGGAATTACCGGTGACGGCCTGCGCGGCAGCAGGACTGGAGGAGAGGAGAAGGAGGACGCCGGCGAAGCCCATGGCCAAACCGGCCATGGCCAGGCGCAGCCGGAGAGCGGTCGAAACCGCAGGCGTCCCACTCACGGGGCGTGAGCATAGTCACGCCATTGGTGCTTGTCACCCGGCCAAAAGGGCGCGATTTGGGCATTCGAAGCCGCCTAAGGGTGCAACGCGAATGAACCAGAGGTTGAGGTTGAGGGGCGAAAGTGCTGGTCGGAGGAGGGAAGCGTCAACCGGCGGTCGTGAGGACCCGCTTCAGCACGAAATCCAACTCGGCCCCCATCTGCCGCACCCGTTCGTCGATAACCATCGACCCGTGGCCGGCATCGAAGCGGTATATCTCGACGTAGCCGCCGCGCCCTCGGAGGGCCTCGAGGTAGTTGAGCACCTGTTGGAGGGGGCACCGGCTGTCGTTCTCACCCGCCAGGATGAGCAAAGGGGCGGTGACCCGGTCGACGTAGGTCAGGGGCGACCGTTCCCGGTACAGCTCTCCCACTTCGTCGGGGCTGCCCCCGAACAATGACCGGTCGAAGGCCTGCAGGCTCGGCGCCTCGTCCCGGTACGCCGTCACGTAGTCGGCGACAGGCACCGCCGCGATCCCCGCGGCCCACCGCTGCGGTTCCCGTCCCAGGGCGAGCAGGGTGATGTAGCCGCCCCAGGACCCGCCGCTGACCACGGCCCGCCCCGGATCGGCTACCCCGGTTCGCACCAGGTCGTCGAGGCCGGCGACCACGTCCTCCACTTCGGGGAAGCCGGGGTTGCCGATGAGGGAGTCGCGGAAGGCGACGCCGTAGCCCGTCGACCCCCGGTAGTTGACCATGGCCACGGCGAAACCGTGGTCGACCCACGCCTGGACGTCGGGCATGAAGCTGTCGGTGTAGGCCCACGTGGGGCCCCCGTGCACCAGCATGACCACGGAAAACGGGCCCTCCGCCGCAGGGGTGGCCACGAAACCGTGGATCCGCTCGCCGTGCGGATTGGTGAACGACCACGACCGGTAGGGCTGCCCGGCCGGGGCCCGCTCCCCACGGGGAGCGCACACCTCCCGCTGGTCCCGGGCGCCCCTGACCACGGCCGGCTGGGCTCCGCTCCCCACCCGGTACCAGCACTCGCCGTCGGGCCGGACCCCGGCGCCCGAGACCGTGCCCTTGGGGTGCTCGAGGGGCATCAGAGCCTCGGTGGACAGGTGGAGCCGGAAAAGCTGGTCGCGCCCCTCGTGTTCGTGCAGCACCAGGAGGGCGCCGCCGTCTGGCCACCAGTCGACGACGCTCACGTCCCCCGGGAGGTCGACGGGCAGGTCCCGGCGCCGGCCGCTGTCCAGGTCCCAGACCGCCGGCCGGTCCTTGCCCTCCCGCTCGTGCACCAGGGCCAGGCGCTGATCGCCGGGCACCTTGGACCACCCCGCCACCGTGAGGCCCAGCCCGGGGCCGTCCCACTGCTCGCCCACCACCGCCCCCGTCCGGGGATCGACGACCCGGACGGCCAGGTGGATGTTGTCGCCGTGCTCGGCGTGCTGGAGAGCCAGAAGCCGGGCGTCCCGGGACAGGCCCGCCACCTCCACCATCTCCGGGTGGGTGTGGATGACCCTCGCCTGCCCGCCGCCCTCGGCCACCCAAACAGCGAAGCCCTCGTCGGTGGCCGTGCCCACGGCCATCATCCCGTCGCCGATGGACAGGCCCGCGCTCCAGGCGTCGGGCAGGCCTTCCACCAGCGGCCGCCGCCGCTCGTCCCCGTCGAAGGGTTCGACCATCCACTGGCCCACCTCGTCGCCCGTGGCGTCGTGGAACCACACGACCCCCGCTCCGTCGGGCGTCATCCCCCCGCCGGCCACGCCGATGGGTTCGTCGGTGACCTGGCGCCGGACGTCCCGCGCCCGATCCCAGGCGTACACCTGCCACGCACCGCTCTCGTTGGACGCCACCGCCATGCGGTCGGGCGCCTCCCGGGCCCAGTGCGGGAACCCCACGGCCGGCGCCCGGAAGCGCTGCTCCCAGAGGGGAACATGGATTTCAGGCATGGCAGGGGACCCTATGTCGATTGGCGGCTTCGCCGCCCGGGAGGCCCAGGCGGTACCGTCCCAACCCTGCGTGCCTTGAGGAAGTCCCGTCCCGCGTCCCCGGTCGTCGTCCTGTGCCTCCTGGCCGCGCTGCTGGCGTCGGGCTGCTCTGAGAAGAAGGCGGCTGGCCAGCGGCCGACCGCCCCCCCGGTCACCGGTCCCTCCACGACGACTCTCCCGCCCGCCTATCCGCTGACCGGCCGGCCTGTGGGGGAGCCGAACAACGCCAGCCGGGGCGTGGTGTCGGTCAAGATCGACAACGCCAGCGCCGCCCGCCCCCAGGCCGGGATCGGCCAGGCCGACCTCGTGTACGAGGAGTTCACCGAGGGGATCACCCGCTTCATCGTCGTCTTCCACTCCACCGACGCCGAGGCGATCGGGCCCGTGCGGTCCGTGCGACCGGCCGACCTGGCCATCGTCACCCCCCTGGGCGGGTTGCTCGCCTTCTCCGGAGGCAGCGCCCCGGCGGTGGCGTTGGCGACGTCTTCCCCTTTGGCCACCGTCACCGAGGGTGACACCGAGATCCTGCAGCGCCGGTCGGGCCGGTTCGCACCCCACAACCTGTACACGTCGAGCGCCGCCCTCTACTCCAGGGTGCCGGGCGAGGCCAAGGCGCCGCCCAAGTTCGCCGAGTTCCTCGCCCCGGGACAGAGCTTCGCCGCCGCCGGCGCCACGCCCTTCACTCACCTCAGCCTCGTCCCCGCCCCCTTCGTGACCGCTGACTACGACTGGTTCGCCGACAGCCGTACGTGGAAGCGCGCCACGGACGGCGCTCCCCACACGCTGGAGGACGGGGGCCAGATCGAGCCCAGCAACGTCATCGTCCAGTACACGCCCTATCCCGTCTGGGATGCCGACTCGGCTGTCCAGTACCCCGAGGTGATCGGGACCGGCGAGGCCCTGGTGTTCGCCGCTGGTGTGCAGGTCACGGCGACGTGGTCCAAGCCCACCCCCGACGCCGTGACTACCTTCACCGATGGCGCCGGAGCTCCGATCGTGCTGCCTCCGGGGCAGACGTGGGTGCACCTGGTTCCTCCGGGCACGCCCATTGCCGCCACCTGAGGGCCGGCCCCCGTCACCCGGCGGGCAGAGGCGGTGTGACCAGGCAACCCGCGTCCCGGCCGAGGTAGCGCAGGCCCAGGAGGTCGGGCGGGGCGAAATCGGCGCGCCGTAGCGTCTGCTGGGCGGCGTCCGGGTATATCAGGGATCCCTTGTCACGTGTGTGGCCCAGGCCGGCCACGTGAGCCAACTCGTGGAGGACGATGCGGCCCCAGCTGATGTTGTTGCGCCCGATGGCCCCGGTGCCGCTTCCGGCGGCGGGGCCGAACCCGAACCGGATCGGGGTCCGGGTCGCTTCGTCGTTGTAGGCGTCCACGTTGAAGCGCAACCGGGCGGACACGATGAGGTCCTGCTCGCGCATGACCGACGTCTGGCCCAGGACCTGGGACGGCCCGCTCGTCTGCGCCGCGGGGAAGTGCTCCCAGAGGATGAGGATGGGTGCCCAGCGGCGCCCGTAGCGGTCGGGGAGGTAGGGGCCGCTCCGGGACGTCTCGTCGGTGAAGCCGTCGTCGACGAAGGTGATGCCGGTGGCCTTTGACAGCCTCCGGAATGCCTCGTGCACGTCGGCCACGGCCTGGGGAGTCGCGGCGGCCGCGTTCTGCACGTAATGGACCGGTTCGCAGGGGTTGAATCGGGTGGGGTTGCACCCGTCGGCCCCTATCCGCAGGAAGGCGAAGGAGTTGGGCAGCTTGGCGATCTCCTCGGGGTTCAGGCCGCGCACGCCGTAGATGTCGGTGTGACCTCTGGCCGGGCACCGATCCAAGGCTGCGCCGGCGGCCGCCACCGCGCTGTCGGCGGGGTCGTCCGACTCGTCGCCGGACGTGAGCGCCACCAACCCTCCGACGAGGCCGAGGGCGGCCACGACGGCCGCCACGACAGCCACGCGCCGGCCGCGGGAATGCACGGGCCGGATCGCGCACTCGGCCTCGACCGGCGACCCGACATCGGGCTCGGCCACGAGCCGGACGCGTACCGGCCGGCCACCCTTCCTCCGGGTGACCTCGACCGTGCCCCTCACCTTGCTCCCGGGCTCGACGACCACCTCGTCGGGGTCCACGCCAACGTCGACCCCGCCATCGGGGGCCTCGGCCCGGACCGCGGCAGTGACCGGAGCGTTGCCGCGATTGCCCAGGGTGAACTCGAGCCGGCCGCGGTTGTGACCGGCGCTGGCGTCGTCTGAGGCCAGGGTGGCCGACAACGCCCCGAACGGACGCACTTCAAGTGTCCCGGTTGCCACGCTGGCGGCCGAACCGCTCCCGACCACAGTGGCCGTCACCTCGAAGGGGAGGGTGCCCGCGGCGGGCACGGACGCGCGCGGCATGTGGAAGCCGAGACGGGCGACCACGCCGGCCCCGCTCTCCAGGGAGACGGTCTTCGGCGCCACCCAGGAGTAGGCGGCCGCCAGCCCGGTCACGGCCAGGCTCAGCTCGACGCGGGAGGGCCCTACGTTGCTCAGGGCGATCTCGGTCGCGACCGATTCACCGGGGTCGACCGACAGCGCCCCCTCTCGCAGGACCGCAGTGATTGTCGTAGCCGTGGCAGCGACGGTAGCCAGCCCCGACGGCGCGGGAAAGCTCCGCGAAGCCGGCCATGGTGGTGCTACCACCCCTTTACAAGACACCAGCTAGCGCCCTTTCCTCGGCGCCCCGATACCGGGTTTACTGGCGGTGTTGCGGCGGCAACATCGAAACGTTGCAGGGGTGCCGGCATTCGGAAGTCACGGCGGACTCTCCGGCCGGCGGTGTCCGGCGCCCCGCCAACGTTCCTCGGCCTCCCCCCACCTGGCCGAACGCTCGGCTACACCACCACGTTTACCAGCTTGGGCGGCACCGAGATCATCTTGCGCGGCTGCCGGCCCTCGAGGGCGGCCTGCACCTTGGGCAGGGCCAGGGCCAAGCGTTCCATCTCCCGGGCGTCGACCGCGGCTGCGACCTCCACCCGATCCCGCACCTTGCCGTTGACCTGCACCACCATGGTGGTCACCTCCACCGCGGCCAGAGCGGTGTCGGCCTGGGGCCAGCTCCGATCGTGCACGTGCTCACCGTGCCGGCGCTCCCACAGCTCGGCCGTGACGTGGGGCGCCATGGGGGCCATCAGCAGGAGCAGGCTGTCCACCGCAAAGTCGAGGGCGTCGCCATCGGCGCTTCCCCGCTTGGTCAGCAGGTTGGTGAACTCCATGCAGGCGGCGACCGCGGTGTTGTACGACCAGCGCTCGTAGTCCTCGGACACCCGGGCGATCAACCGGTGAGTTGCCCGGGTCAGCTCGTCGGCCGAGAGGGGACGCTCTCCCTCGCCAGATACGGCCCGGGGTGGGGTTGGCGCCCCACGCTCGGGAGGAGGATGGGCCGGCTCCGTGCCGAACGGTGTGGCTGGTCCCACCCGGGGCGGCGAAGCCGCTGGGGATGCAGGATCGGCTACCCGCCATACCCGCTGGAGGAAGCGGGAGCAGCCCTCGATCACCTCGTCGGACTGCTCGCTCCAGTCCAGGTCGTCCCCGGGCGGACCGGCGAAGAGGTGGAACAACCGCAGGGCGTCGGCCCCGGTCGCGTCGAAGTAGCGCGAGGGGGCCACCAGATTTCCCTTCGACTTCGACATCTTGGTGCCGCCCATGCGGATCATGCCCTGGGTGAACAGCCGGGCGAAGGGCTCCCGCAGGTCCTTGGGGGCCACCCCCAGGTCGGCCAGCGCCTTGGTGAAGAAGCGGGCGTACATCAGGTGGAGGATGGCGTGCTCGATCCCTCCGATGTACTGGTCCACGGGCATCCACCGGTCGACGGCGGCCGGGTCGAAGGGCGCCTCGGCGTTCCACGGGTCGCAAAAGCGCAGGAAGTACCAGGACGAGTCGACGAACGTGTCCATGGTGTCGGTCTCGCGGGTGGCGGGGCCGCCACACGTGGGGCACGTGGTGTTGAGGAAGCCCTCGTGAAAGCGCAGGGGCGACTCGCCCGTGGGGCGGAACTCCACGTCGTCGGGCAGCAGCACCGGCAACTGCTCGTCGGGGACACCCACGGCACCGTGCTCGGGGCAGTAGGCCACGGGGATGGGACAGCCCCAGTACCGCTGGCGCGACAGCAGCCAGTCGCGTAGCCGGTAGTTCACCGTGCGCCGGCCGATGCCCTGTTCCTCCAGCCAGCGGATGGCCCGCTCGACGGCCTCCTCCTTGGACAGCCCGTCCAGCCACTCGCTGTTGATGGCCTGGCCCTCGCCCGTGTAGGCCTCGCCCTCCCAGCCGTCGGGGGGCTGGACGGTGCGGATGATGGGAAGGTCGTAGGCCTTGGCGAAGTCCCAGTCCCGCGGGTCCTCGCCGGGGACGGCCATGATCGCTCCCGTGCCGTAACCCATCAGCACGTAGTCGGCCAGGTAGACGGGGACCTCGGCCCGGTTGAAGGGGTTGACGACGTAGGCGCCGGTGAACACGCCCCGTTTCGACAGCGGCTCGTCGGTGGACTGGCGCTCGAGGTCGGACTCCTGGCTCACCTTGGCCCGGAACGCCTCCACCTCCTCCCGCTGCTCGTCGGTCGTCAGCTCGGGGACCAGGGGGTGCTCGGGGGCGAGCACGGCGTAGGTCATCCCGAAGCTGGTGTCGGGTCGGGTGGTGAAGACGGTGAAGGCCAGCTCCGGGTGCCCGGCCACGGGCAGGTCGAACTCGGCCCCGTGGGAGCGGCCGATCCAGTTGCGCTGCATGACCTTGACCCGCTCGGGCCAGTCCAACCCCTCCATGTCGTCCAGCAGCTGGTCGGCGTACTGGGTGATGCGGAAGAACCACTGCTCCAGCTGGCGCTTGACCACCAGGTCGCCCGACCGCTCACACGTGCCGTCGGGCAGGACCTGCTCGTTGGCCAGCACCGTCTGGCAGCCGGGGCACCAGTTGACGGGCGCGTCCTTGCGGTAGGCCAGGCCCGCCTCCCACAGGCGGAGGAAGATCCACTGGGTCCAGCGCATGTACTCGGGGTCGTGGCTGCGAATCTCCCGCCGCCAGTCGTACATCGACCCCAGGCGTTCCAAGGACGCCTTCAGCTCGGCGATGCGCTGGTCGGTGAAGGGGCGGGGATGGGTGCCGCTCTTGATGGCCGCGTTCTCGGCCGGCAGCCCGAACGAGTCGAAGCCGATGGGCGACAGGACCGCGTACCCGTGCATGGTGCGGTGGCGCACGATCAGGTCGCCGAACGTGTAGTTGCGCACGTGCCCCATGTGGGCCGGCCCACTGGGATAGGGGTACATGCACAGGCAGTAGAAGGGAGGGCGGGGATCGTCGGACTCGACTTGGTAGGCGCCCGTCTCCCGCCAGTGGGCCTGCCACTTGCGCTCGATACCCTGGACGTCGTAGGCCTCGGCCACGGTCGGCATGGTACCGGTGGACGGCTGGCGCCCCGGCCCCATTCCGCTCCCGCTAGGGCCCCGAGCCGCTTGCCGATTGCCGACCCGCGCGCCGGGCGAGGTGGGCGACACCCGCGCCGGCGGCGTCGGCGGTTATGAAGGCCAGTCGGGCCAGCACGGCGACGGCCACTGCCGCCTCGTCCGAGATGACCGGACGTCTCCCGTACCCGGCAGCCGTCTCAGCACCGCGCCCGCGATCCGGGGATGGAGCACGAGCATCCCGACGGGCAACACCATGAGCAACCACACCGCCTTTCCCGCCGACCCTCAGACGCCGGTGAGCAACGCGGCCACGGCCACCAGCGCGCACGCCAGGTAGAGGCCGGCGAGGGACAGCATCACCCCGGCGTAGGCGTCGATCCGGGTGAGCCCGCGGCGGCGGGCCAGCTCCGCCCTCCCCACCGTGGCCCATATGGCCCCGGGCACGTACTTTCCCAACTCGCCCTGAAAGTACAGCACCACCGTGTCGAACCGGCTGAGGGTCGGTCCCACCAGCCGCTGAGCCGTCCGCCACGGGAGGGCGATGGCGACCATGGCCGCGGCGGCGAGGACCCATCCCAGCGTCAGCCACCCGGCCTCCGCGCCGGTCAGCAGCCCTCGGGCCTCATCCCACTGGCTGGCCAGGGCGTGGATGACGAAGCCACATCCGACCAGAGACGCCACAACCCCCAGGAGGCGCGCCGCCCACGGGATCAGCGGGCGGGTCTGCTCGGCCACGGCGTGGCCAGGATCATCGTCCACGGGAACGGTCGCCAGTGGCCGACGACGCGTAGGTGTCGGGAGACCACCCGGCGGAAGGATCTACTGCCCCAGTGCTGCACGTGGCCCGGAGTGTTGCCCCAAGCGGGCAGGTACCGGCGCCTGACGATGTTTCCGATCCGCCAGAGCGGCTCCCTGGGCACGGACAGGATGACGGACCCGCGGGCGACGCGCCCGATCTCGGCCAGCGCCGCCGCGGGGTCGTCGAGGTGCTCGAGCACCTCGATGGCCAGGACCAAATCGAAGCTCCCCTCCGGGAACGGCAGACGAGCGGCGTCGCCGAACGTGCCTCGAAGTCCCCGCTCCCGCCAGTGGCGAGCCAGGTCGTCGTCGCTCAGGTCGACGCCCACGATGGTGGCTTCCGGAAAGCGTCGCGCCACGTGCCCGGCGATGACCCCCTCCCCGCTGCCGATCTCGAGGACACGGCCGGGCGCCGAGGCGGGAAGGGCGGCGTCGAGGCACCGGAGGAACCGGGCCATCAGCCGGCGTTCGATTCCGTGCTCGCTCTCGTACTTGTCGTAGACGTTCCCGGTCGGGGCGGAAACCCTTCCGGTCATGAATCGGCCGGTTCCACCGTGTAGTCCCGCTTGGTGGCCGAGACCACCAGGTCGGCGAGGAGCCCGACCGTGAACAGCTGCAGGGCCGCGAACAGGATGAGCAAGGTGTTGGTTGCGACCCGCAGGGGATGGACGGTGAGGTCGAAGACGAGCTTGCCCGTCCCGAGGGTCAGCAAGGCGAGACCCACGGGGACGAAGATCCGCAGGGGTTGGTAGGACATGACCATGCGCACGATCTGGGTGAGGTACCGGTAGGTGTCCCTCCACCAGTGAAACTTCGACTTCCCCACCCGCGGCAAGTACTCAATGGGCACGTACTTGACGCTGTACCCGTTGATGAGGAAGGCCATGGTCATGGTGCTCACGCACGAGAAGCCCTTCGGCAGCAAGGGCATGAATTGCTCTCCTACCGACCGACGAAATGCCCGGAACCCGGAGTTCAGGTCCGGTATAGGTTTCTCGACCAGGTAAGAGGCCAGCCTGCGCATCGTCCACTTCGCCGGCACCCGGAGGGCCTTGGCGCCACCCCGCTCACTGGTCCGGGCGCCCACAACCTGGTCGAAGCCCTCGAGCTGGGAAACCAGGTCGGGAATCTCCTCGTTCGGATAGGTCATGTCCACGTCGGTCCAGACGACGACCCGTCCCTTGGCCGCCCGGGTACCGGCCTTTCGGGCCGTCCCCGTGCCCTGGTTGGACCGGAACCGGATGAGCCGGATCCCGTCCATGCGGCCCAGCTCCTCCGCTGACCCGTCTGTGGATCCGTCGTCCACCACGATGATCTCGAACGTGTACGGCGACCTTTCGAGAGCGGCTTGGATGCGCTTTATCTCCTGCGTAAGGTGGCCGGCCTCGTTGTAGACAGGCAACACCACCGATACGTCGAGCTCGCTTTCCCCCAATCCGTTCATGCCGCTGTTTCCTCCGACAGTCGCCCCCACAGTACGCTCCCGTCCCCCGAGGCCGAGCAGCCAGGAGCGCCTTTGAGGGCCCCCATATCGTTCGAGGCGCAGCGCCGCGAGGGCGACCCTGGGATCCCGCTGGCCCTCTTGGCGACCACCATGGTCGGTCTCACCGGCTGGTTGACGGTGGCCCTGCGGCGCAGCGGCTTCCTGGGCACCGACTTCCTGAGCCTCGGCGCTGCCCGCCGGGAAGGCCTGTCCTTCGACTATCTGGCCAGCCCCGTTTTCGGTCACTTCGTTCCCGGGCACCGCTTGGGCAACTGGCTCGTGGAGTCCGTCGCTCCTCTCAACTTCGGTTTCGCCAACGTGGTCCTGCTGGCGTGCTTCGCCCTGTCCCTGCTGGTCCTGCACCGGGTGCTCGCCGAGCTGTTCCGCCCCGGCCCCGCGCCCTTGCTCCTTACCCTCTTCTTCGGCGTGTCCGCCATCCAGGTCGGCACCGCGCAGTGGTGGGCCGCGGGGCTGAGCCGGCTTCCGGCGGGGCTGTTCGGGCTCGTGGCCATCCTCCTCCACCTTCGCTACCGCCGGGAGGGGAGAGCGGGCCTGCTCGTCGGCTCGGTGGTGGCCGTCGGCCTGGCCATGGCCTTCTCCGAGGACGCCGCCCTGCTTCTCGTCCTCCTGGTCGCCCTCAGGGTTCTCGTGCTCCACCCCGAGGAGCCTCTTGTCGACTCCATTCGGGCAGCGGTGGCCGAGTGGAAGATCTGGCTGCTGTACCTGATCCCGATCGCCGTGAGCCTTCTGGGCTCGACCACGCAGGCCGACACCCTCTCCGAGTTCAACTCCCTGGGCGACGCCGTCCGGTACATCGGCTCTGCGTGGTTCCACGCTTTCGTGCCCGTCGTGCTGGGCCAGTTCGTCAACGACGGGCCCCTGACGCCGACCGAAGTAGGGGTTGTCGTGATGTCCCAGGCCGCGTTGGTCGCCCTCGTGGCGTGGACGGTTGTCCGGCGGCCGGAAGCATGGCGGGCGTGGCTGTTCTTCGCCATCGGGTTCGTCGTCACCCAGCTACCGGTCGCTTCGATCAGAACGGGTTTCTTCGAGCCCGAGCACGTCGCTCACCAGTACCGCTACTACTCGGTGACGCTCGTGTTCTTCACCATCGCCTTGGCCGCCGCCGTCCTCCCGGTCAGAGGGACGGTGGAGGAGACCACCGGGCGATCAGATTCCCGCCTCCCGAGTTGGCCGGCGCTCGTCGCCGTGAGCCTTGTCGGGGCGGTGTACGTCGCCGGCTCGGTGTGGACGTCCGTGCGCGTCGCCGACGAGTTCCCCGGGCGACAGGCTGGCCCCTACATGGAGACGCTGCAGGACGAGCTGCAAGCACTGGGCCGGTCCACTCCGGAGTTCACGCTTCTCGACGGGGAGGTTCCCGAGGACGTCATCCAGCACTTCCTCGTGCCCGACAACCGGCTCAGCACCATCGTCCCCCTCGTGGATCCGGACATCAGCCTCGCCACGGACGGCCCGGCCCTGCATCGAGCCACCGACGACGGACATCTGGAGCCGATCACGTTCACCGTGCAACAGGGGGGGCCGGCGCTGGGGCTCTTCGCGACCCTGACCGTGGGCGTGCTGGAAGCGCCGTGGTCGGTCGAGGACGGTCAGCTGTGCGTCCAGTCCGGCGAGCGTCCGGCCCTGATCGGCTACCGCCCCCCGGTCCCGGTCGGCCCCGGCAACTGGCACCTGCGGGTGCGGTACCGAACGGATGACACCAGCTTCGCCCTCGTCCTCGTGGAGCAGCGCGGCGTGGTCTCGGCTGCACCCGAGGAGGGGTTTCCCATCACCGCCGACAGGACGGAAGCCACCTCGGCGCTCGGGAGCGACGGCTTCAGCGCCGTGTTCCTCCACGTGCAACCGAACGTCCGCTTCTGCCTGAGCGAGGTGGCCCTCGCCCTGGTCGACACGGTCCCAGGGGGTTCCCCTCCCGGGTGACGGGGTGAAGGGCGCGAACCGCCCCGAGCAAGCATTGCTGGCGGTATCGGCCGGCGGG
>JAIVIH010000456.1 GCA_020200615.1 Actinomycetota bacterium
CTGGGCGATGAAACCGAAGCCCTTTTCCGAGTTGAACCACTTAACGGTTCCGTTGACGGTCGCCACGCTGGCGATCCCCCTTTGTCGGACTTCACCATCCACTGCTGTAGCGCTGCCGGGGGGCACGTCAGGGCGCTCGACCGGGCCTCCGGCAGGATGTTTTCGGGAGGCCGACCCTAGCAGAACACTTCAACGACGCCTATGGACGCGGGGGCCTTCGGGGGTGTCCTCGACGACCCATCCGAGGGCCGCCAAATCGTCGCGAACGGCGTCCGCACCGGCGAAGTCCCGGGCCGCGCGGGCCCGCTGGCGACGCTCGGCCAGCTCGGCCACTTCCGCCGGGATCTCGCCCAGGCCCTCGAGGGTCAGCCCCAACGCGCCGGTCATTTCCCGCACCGAGGCGGCCAGGCGGGCGGCGCCTACGGCGTCCCCGGCATCGAGGGCCCGGTTGGCGGCCCGGACCGCCTCGAACATGGTGGCCATGGCTCCTGGCGTGTCCATGTCGTCGTCCATGTGCCGCCGGAACCGGTCGAGGGTGGGCTGGTCGGCGCCGCCCTCGTCCAGGCCCGCGGTGCGGCGGGCGAAGTCGTCCAGCCCGTCGAGGGTCTGACCGGCGGCGTCCAGGGTGGAGCGGGTGATCTCCACCGGCGCCCGGTAGTGCGACTGGAGCACCAGGAGCCGGTAGGCCCGGGGGTCGGTCGCCTCCAGCAGGTCGGTGAGGGTGGTGAAGTTGCCCAGCGACTTGGACATCTTCTCCCCTGCGACCTCCACGAAGCCGTTGTGCACCCAGCGGCGGGCGAACGTCCGGCCCGCGGCCAGAGCCTGCGCTCGTTCGTTCTCGTGGTGGGGGAAGGCGAGGTCCTGGCCGCCGCCGTGGATGTCGAAGCCGTCCCCCAGGAGGTCGAGCGACATGACCACGCACTCGGTGTGCCAGCCCGGCCGGCCGTCACCCCACGGAGACGGCCACCGCGGCTCGCCCGGCTTGGCCAGCTTCCACAGGGCGAAGTCGAGGGGCGAGCGCTTCTGGTCCCCGGCGTCGACCCGGCCCGACGCTCCTGCCCGCAGGCTCTCGAGCGGCTGGCGGGCCAGCAGGCCGTAGTCGGGAACGGTGTCCACCGAGAAGTACACACCGTGATGATGCGGTCGTCGATGTCGGTGATGTTGGAGACATAGTGGACGTCGAGCCCGGACCACTCGAGGTACCGGCGCAGCACGTCGAAGACCAGGGCGAAGCGGCCGTGGCCGATGTGAGGCAGGTCGTAGACGGTCAGGCCGCACACGTACATCGACACCGGACGCTGGTCGGAGGCACCGAGGTCGACGACCTGGCCCATCGCCGTGTCGTGCAGCTTCATCAGGCGGTTACCGTACGCCCACATGGCAGCCGACGTCCCCGAGAAACCGAGCCTGGAAGGCCTGGAGCAGAAGTGGGGCGAGCGGTGGGAGTCCGACGGCACCTACCGCTTCGACCGGCGTGCGACCCGGGAGGACGTCTACGCCATCGACACCCCTCCGCCGACGGTCAGTGGCTCCCTGCACATCGGCCATGTCTTCTCCTACACCCAGACCGACACGGTGGCCCGGTTCCAGCGGATGCGAGGTCGGCAGGTCTTCTATCCCATGGGGTGGGACGACAACGGGTTGCCCACGGAGCGGCGCGTGCAGAACTACTACGGCGTCCGCTGCGACCCCGGCCTTCCCTACGACCCCGGCTTCACCCCGCCCGAGAAGCCCCCGAAGGACCCCCTGTCGATCTCCCGGCCGAACTTCGTGGAGTTGTGCACGGGCCTGACGGTGGAGGACGAGCGGGCCTTCGAAGAGTTGTGGCGCCGGCTGGGGTTGTCCGTCGACTGGTCCATGACCTACACGACCATCGGTGCGCGAGCCCAGCGGATCTCCCAGCGCGCCTTTTTGCGGCTGCTCCCCAAGGGGCTGGCCTACCAGGCCGAGGCGCCCACCCTCTGGGACGTCGACTTCCAGACGGCCGTGGCCCAGGCCGAGCTGGAGGACCGCGAGCAGGCCGGCGCCTACCATCGGATCCGCTTCTCGGGGCCGGACGGAAGCCCCATCGAGATCGACACCACCCGGCCCGAGCTGATCCCCGCCTGCGTCGCCCTGGTGGCCCACCCCGACGACGCCCGCTACCGCGACATGGTCGGGAAAGAGGCCCTGACCCCGCTGTTCGGGGTGCCTGTGCCGGTGGCCGCCCATTCCCTCGCCGACCCCGAGAAGGGCACGGGGATCGCCATGATCTGCACCTTCGGCGACCTGACCGACGTGATTTGGTGGCGGGAGCTGGCGCTGCCGGTCCGGGCCATCGTGGGTCGCGACGGGCGCATCGCCACCGACCCGCCGGCCGGGGTCGAGCTGACCGGCGGGTCCGGCGCCGCAGCTGCCTGGGAGCGGCTCCGTGGGAGGAGCGTCAAGCAGGCCCGGACGGCGGTGGTCGAGCTCCTGCGGGAGTCGGGGGAGATGGTCGGCGAGCCCCGGCCCATCACTCACGCGGTCAACTTCTACGAGCGCGGCGATCGTCCGCTCGAGATCGTCACCAGCCGTCAGTGGTTCATCGGCACCCTCGACCACCGCGACGAGCTGCTCGAGCGGGGGCGGGAGCTGCGCTGGCACCCGCCCTACATGCGGGCCCGGTACGAGGCATGGGTCAACGGCCTGAACTCGGACTGGTTGATCAGCCGCCAGCGGTTCTTCGGAGTGCCCTTCCCCCTCTGGTACGCCGTGGGCGAGGACGGCACTGTCGACCACGACCACCCGCTGTTGCCTGATGAAAGCCGGCTGCCGGTCGACCCCTCGACAGACGTGCCCGACGGGTACGAGCCCGACCAGCGGGACAAGCCGGGGGGGTTCACGGGGGACCCCGACGTCATGGACACGTGGGCCACCTCCTCGCTCACGCCTCAGATCGCGGGGGCATGGGAGGACGATCCTGACCTGTTCGGGCGGGTGTTCCCGATGGACCTGCGGCCCCAGGCCCACGAGATCATCCGCACCTGGCTGTTCGCCACCGTCGTCCGGTCCCACTACGAGCACGGACGGCTGCCGTTCTCCAACGCCGCCATCTCCGGCTGGGTGCTCGACCCCGACCGCAAGAAGATGGCCAAGTCCAAGGG
>JAIVIH010000198.1 GCA_020200615.1 Actinomycetota bacterium
TCTCAGGGTCGTACGCATGTTCGATCGGGGATCGAAAGCGCTCCGAGAAGTGTCGCCAGCAGCCCTACTGCAGGTTTCAGGCTTATCTTGGCCTTACCCCTCTGAGCGGGGACCCGGGCTCGGGTCAGGCCGGAGTCAGGCGGGCGACGTTCGAGGCCTCCCAGCGGCCGTGGTGCCCGGGCACGACATCGAAGCTGACGGCCGTGCCCGCCTCGATCTGGCGGGTGCCGTCGGCGATGGCCGTGCAGTGGAAGAACAGCTCGGGGCCACCATCGGCGGAGACGGACCCGAAGCCGGCGTGAGCGTCGAAGGCGATGACGACACCCCGCACGGCCGTGTCAGTGAACGATCTTGGCGATGGCCAGCTCGACGATGTCGCTGGCGCCGGCTTCTTTCAGAGCGGGGATGAGGGTGTTGATTTCGACCTTGGGCACGACCGTCTCCACGGCGTAGGCATCGCCGCCGAAGAGCTTGGAGACGGTGGGCGATCGGAGGGCGGGGAGGATGCCGATCACCCGGTCGAGGTCGGACTCGGCCACGTTGAGCTTCACCAGCACCCGCCCCCGGGCCTCCAACGTGCCCTGGAGGAGGGTGTGGACCTGGCTCATGGCGTACCGCTTGAGCGGGTCGTCCGCCGCCGCCGGGTTGGCGATGAGCTCGGTGAAGCTGACCAGGAGGGTGTCGATGATGCGCAGGCCCGCCGTGCGGAGCGCCCGCCCCGTCTCGGTGAGCTCGACCACGGCGTCCACGATGTCGGGCACCTTGGCCTCGGTGGCGCCGTAGGACAGCCGTACGTCGGCCTTGATGCCCAGCTTGTCGAAGTACCGCTGGGTGATCGCCGGGTACTCCGTCGACACGCGGACCCCGTCACCCAGCTCGGCCGTCTCCCGCACGGACGAGTCCTCGGACACGGCCAGCACGATCCTCACCGGCCGGGCCGTGGCCTTGGAGTAGTGCAACTCGCCCAGGGACACGACGTCTCCGCCCGTCTCCTCGATCCAGTCCCGCCCGGTGATGCCGAGGTCGAAGACCCCTTCGGCCACGTAGGTGGGGATCTCCTGGGGGCGCAGGATGCGGACGTCGGCGATGCGTTCGTCGTCCACCGTGCCTCGGTAGTCGACCTCCGAAGAGCGCTGGACGGGCAGGTCGGCCGCCTCGAACAGCTCGAGGGTGGCGCGTTCCAGGGAGCCTTTGGGCAGGACCAACCTCAGCACGGGTCAGCCCCGGTGAACGCCCGCTTGGGGAGCTGGCGCAGCAGGTCGGCCATCTCGAGGGCGGCGGTGGCCGCTTCGAACCCCTTGTTGCCCAGTTCCCCGCCAGCCCGGTCGAGGGCATCCTGGACGTTGTCGGTGGTGAGCACGCCGAACATGACGGGGACGCCCGTGTCCAGCTGAACCCGCTGAACTCCGGCTGCGCACTGGGTGGCGATGTGGGTGTAGTGGTCGGTGTCACCCCGGATGACGGCACCCACGCACACCACGGCATCGAACTCGCCGGAGGAGGCGAGCCGGTGGGCGGCCAGCGGCACTTCGAAGGCCCCCGGGACCCACACGACCGCCACCGACTCGAGGTCCACGCCGTGGCTGGTCAGGCCCTCCACCGCTCCGTTGAGGAGGCGTCCGGTGACGTCGGTGTTGAACCGGCTGGCCACGACGGCCACCCGCAGCCCTGCGCCCTCCAGGCGGCCCTCGTAGACCGTGCCCGGCTGAGCGGCGTCCGTGACCGGACCGCGCTGCTCCTGGTTCCGGCCCCGCGTGGTCACTCCGATGTCCCGCCCAGGTCTCCGCTCGCGGGGCCGCTCGGGCCCTGCTTCCCGCCCGGGCCCTGCTCCCCACTCAGGGGGCCCAGCTCTCCGCTCAGGGGGCCGCTCGGGCCCAGGCCCTCCAGCAGGTGGCCCATCCGTTGCTGCTTGGTCCGCAGGTACCGGATGTTCTCGATCGTGGGGACGGACTGCAGCGGCACCCTTTCCACGATCTCCAGTCCGAAGCCTTCGAGACCCCCGTACTTGGCCGGGTTGT
>JAIVIH010000009.1 GCA_020200615.1 Actinomycetota bacterium
GGGGAACACCACCACGACCAGCCACTTCGACTGCCCCCTCCCCGGCGGCGGCGTGGGCCCGTGTCCCACGACCACCACCTTCTTATCGACCTTATCGACGGCGACCTCCGGCCCGACAACCACCACCACCCTCCCTCCGGGAGCGAGTACCACGGTGGCGCCGAGCACCACCGTGCCCCGCTGCCCCACCAGCACCACCAGCACCAGCTCGACGACGGGTACGGGGCCGACCACCAGCACCCTTCCTCCCACCACCATCGCCTGCGTGCCTTAGAAAGCCCTTAGGCTGCGGGTTCGTGGCCAAGCTGGACGAGCGCCTTCAGGCGCTGAGGATAAAGGCCGCGATGCCCTGGATCCCGCCGCAGGCCCACGTGCTGGATGTCGGCTGCGCCGATGGCGCCCTCTTCCGGCTGGGGGGCTCCCGCATCGCCTCGGGCGTAGGCATTGACACCCGGGGCAGCGAGACCTGGGTTGACGGCCCCTATGAGAGGCGGACAGGCCGGTTCCCGGACGACCTCCGCGACGGGGAGAAGTTCGACGCCGTGGTGATGCTTGCCGTCGTGGAGCACGTTTCGGACAGCGAGCTGGGACGGTGGGCCGCGGCCACCGCCGACGTGCTCCGTCCCGACGGGCGTCTCGTGATCACCGTGCCGTCCCCCATGGTCGATCACCTCCTCCACGCCGGCATCCGGTTGCGACTGCTGCACGGGATGGAGGCCCACGAGCATCACGGGTTCGACCCTCGGAACGTGCCCGACATTTTCTCCGGGCCCCGGCTCAGCCTCGAACGACGGCGCCGCTTCGAGCTCGGCCTCAACCACCTGTTCGTCTTCTCGGCCACGGGTTAGGGCAGGCGGGCGCGTGGAGCTGACCGTGGTCATGCCGTGCCTCAACGAGGCGGAGACGGTCAGGACGTGCGTCGTCAAGGCGCGCCGGTTCCTGGAGAGCCACGGCATACACGGAGAGGTGGTGGTTGCCGACAACGGCAGCACCGACGGCAGCCAGGAGCTGGCGACCTCCGCCGGGGCGAGGGTGGTCGTGGCCGAGGCTCCTGGCTACGGCAACGCCCTGATGGCCGGCATCCGAGCGGCCAAAGGTCGGTTCGTCATCATGGGTGACGCCGACGACAGCTACGACTTCACCGCCCTCGAGCCGTTCGTCGAAGCCCTCCGCGGAGGCGCGGACCTGGTGATGGGCAACCGGTTCAAGGGCGGGATCGCCCCCGGCGCCATGCCCCCCCTCCATCGCTATCTCGGCAATCCCGTGCTCAGCGCCCTGGGCCGGATGTTGTTCCGCAGTCCGGTCCGTGACTTCCATTGTGGGCTGCGCGGCTTCCGGCGAGACGCCCTCTTGGCCCTCTCGCTCCAGTCGACGGGGATGGAGTTCGCCAGCGAGATGGTGGTGAAGGCGACCCTGGCGAAGCTCACCATCGTCGAAGTACCGACCACGCTGTCCCCCGACGGCCGTAGCCGGCCACCTCACCTCCGTAGCTGGAGCGACGGCTGGCGGCACCTCCGGTTCCTGCTCCTGTTCAGCCCCCGCTGGCTCTTCCTCATCCCCGGGGTCTTACTGATGACTCTGGGTTTGACCAGCGGTTTTGCCCTCACCCTCGGCCCCGTCACCGTCGGCAGCGTGACCTTCGACGTCGACACCCTCGTGGCGGCGGCGGCGGCTCTGATCATCGGCTTCCAGGCCGTCCTCTTCGCCGTCCTCACGAAGATCTACGCCATCGAGGAAGGCTTCCTGCCTCCCGACCCCCGCGTGGAGCGCTTCGTCAAGACGATCACTCTCGAGCGGGGCCTCGCCATCGGTGGACTGTGCGGCCTCCTGGGAGTCGGAGGGCTGATGGCCTCGTTGGTCCACTGGAACCTCAACGACTTCGGTGAGTTAGACCCGCGGGAGTCGTTGCGACTGGTCGTGCCGTCGGCGGCCGCCCTCGTCCTCAGCTTCCAGACGATCTTCGCTTCGCTGTTCGCCAGCGTCCTCGGGATCCGCCGGGTCCGAACCGCGCCTGGTCAGGCGGAGGCAAAGTCGGAGGTCGATCCCGGGACTGCCGGCGACGACGTCATCACGCCCGCGGAGAAACACGCCAGATGACCCATTCGGCGTTCTCCCAGGCTTTCCTCAGCCCGTAGGGGGCGGCCGTCTCCTCCGTCAGCAGGGCCTGGGAATAGGTGCTGCCCTTGGCCATGACGTACCAGTCCGAGCGCTTCAAAAGCTGATCGAGGTTCGAGCCCTGGATGGCGAGCCGGTCCGTGTACAGGGTCATGGCCCGGGCTCGGAAGAAGAGGATCACGTCGTCGCCCCGAGTCAGCTCCTTCACCGCCGTGAACATCTGCTGGGCCTGCGGGGTCTCCGGCCCGTGCACGACGTAGTTGTACACAAGGTGGTAATCGGTGGAGCGCTTGAGGTCCTGGGCGTTGAAGTACATGAGCCCGACGAGGGCGATGGCGGGCGGAACCGCGGCGAGGCGGACCAGCCGGCCCTTCGGGTCGCTCACCAGGGCGGCCATGGTCGGGAGCGCCTGGTACGCGAAGTAAGCGAGGAGCGGCGTGATGCTGAAGAGGTACCGGCCGTCCTGGTACGGCGAGACGAGCATGATGAACGAGGCGCAGCACAGGTACGCGGCCAGGGTGATGTCTTCCTCGAACCGGTACAGGAGCCGAGCGGCCACGCCGATGGCGGCGAACATCAGCAGCAGGGAGACAGCGAGGCTGGCGGCCGATTCGCTGGAGAACAGCTGCATGGGCAGGCCGGGATCCTTCAGGCCCACGTGCTCGGCGATGACGTCCTCGTAGTAGTCCATCCGGGCTGAGACGTTCTGAAGGCCGGCTCCGGGTGCGTTCGGACGAAGGACGGTCGGCAGGAGCAGGTGGAACGTGGCCACCCCCACCACGAACGCCAGGTATGGCAGGAACACTTTTCTCCAGTTCACGTCCCGGAGGGCGTTGGCCGACCGGGCCCGCACCGCCCGTCCCGCGAGCACGGCGAAGTGCAACGCCAAGAGCACGAAGATCAGGGTGATGCCCTCGCGCCGGACGTTGTACGTGTAGGCGAGCAACAGGCCCAGGATCAGCAGCCGGTTCCTGCTCTCCTCGAGGATCTCGCGCACGCGGCAGCGGTCCATGAACCACAGGCTCAGCCCCACGAAGCAGAGATACGGCAGGTCGGAGAGCACCGTGTCCGTGGCTCCCACAAACGACCGTGACACGCCGATCAGGAGAGTCAGGATCGTGGCTGCCGACGTGCCCGCCCGGGGCCGGACCATGGCGAAGAACACGAGTAGGAAGACGCAGAACGCAACCACCTGGAGGATCTTGAAGACCTCGTAGTTGAGCCCGAACAGGGCGTAGAGCGGTGAGACCAGCAAGGGCCAGCCCCACGGGTAGATGTAGGGGCTGAAGCTGCTCCAACCCGAGTTCTCGACCGCGAACCGGTTGGCGCTGACGACCTCGCCGATGTTGCCGATGGTCAGCCCCCGAGCCTGGCGCATGTAGAGGGCAAAGTCGTCGCCCCAATCCACGCCCGAGAAGTGGTTGATCATGGAGACGATGGCCACCCCGATCACCAGCACCACCGGCAGGGTGTACTTGTCGAGCGCTCCCCGGTAGGGCTCGGTGGCGGCCACGCGACGGAGATGACGGATGAGCCCGGGCGGCGGTGGCGGTTCGGGGGGCGGCTCGGCTTCCGCCTGGGTTTCGGGGTCGACAACCGGGGTTCCGGTCTCGGTTCCCGGGTCGAGGACCTCGACCCGGTCCTCGCCGGGACGAGCGGGGACGGTTTCGATGAGCGTCAGGCCGGCCGAATCGACCGTCTCGGGGGGGCGGTCCTCGGTGAGGGGGTCCGCCATCGGGCCCGGCGCCTCGGTCGTCAGGACCGGCGCGGGTGCGGTGGGCTCGGCCGCCGGGGGCTCAGCTGGCGCCTCCGCCGACCCATCCTCCGAAGGCGGCACGGCGGTGTCGACGGCCACCTGACCGCCGGGGCCGTTCTGGGTCAGTGCTCCCTCGGCGGCGTCGGACTCGGGGAACATGCGGCGCCCGAGCCGACGGGCGAGGCTGTTGACCCACGCGAAATCGACGCGGTCGCGGTCTTCCTCAATCGAAGGTTCCTGCGCGCGAGCGTCGTCGTTCACGGCACATTCTGCTCCGTCGCCCGGCAACGGTGCTGGCAGGGCCGCCGGACGCTCGGCGCTCAGGGGCTTTCCAGCAGCCGGGCCTCCATGGCGACGATGGCGGCCTCAATGCGCGACCGCAACTGGAGCTTCACCAGGATGTTGGCCACGTGGTTGCGGACGGCGGGAGGCAGCAACCCCAGCTCATCGGCGATCTCCTCGTTGCTCATACCCGTCGCCACCCGCTTGAGGACCTCGAGCTCCCGATCCGTCAGGCGAGGGCTCGGGGTGGCCTCCGTCTCTGCCGCCCGCCGGGCGAGGGTCCCGAACTCCTTGATCAGCTTCGCCGCCATCGACGGGGAGATGAGGCTCTGGCCCTGCATCACGGCCCGCACGGCGTCAGCCACTTCCTCGATGGAGACCTCCTTCAGGAGGTAGCCGTTGGCCCCCGCCTTCACCGCGTCGAAGAGATCGTCCTCGTCGTCGCTCACAGTCAGCATGATGATCCGGGTCGAGGGAAACGCTTCCCGGATCGTCCGGGCTGCCTCGATGCCGTTCTGGTGGGGCATGCGCACGTCCATCAGGACCACGTCGGGGGCCAGCTCCTCGACCTTGGTCACCGCCTCGGCGCCGTCGGCCGCCTCCGCGACAACGTCCATCCCGTCCTCGGCCTCGAGGACCATCCTCAGGCCACGGCGGAACCGCTCGTGATCGTCGGCGATGAGGACTCTGATCCGCTCGGGCACAGCGCTCCCTAGCTTGCGTCGATCAATCCGACGTCTCCGTCGTTCCGCCTGTACACGACGGCGGGAACGCCCGAATCCGCATTGCTGAAGAAATAGAAGGTGTGCCCGGTGAGCTCCATCTGCAGCACCGCTTCCTCGGGGGTCATGGGCTTCAGGTGGAACCGCTTGATCTTGACGATACGCCCGGAACCGTCGGCATCCTCGTCCTCGTCCTCGTCATGGTCGCCGGGGAGCACGGACTCCACCGGAGGCCGTCGGTGGGACGCCTTCCGGCTCTGCCTGCTCTTCAGCTTCTCGACCTGATGGGCGAGCTTGTCCACGACTCGGTCGACGGCGGTGAAGGGATCAGCCGATGCCGCCTTGGCCCGGATCACGTGGCCGTGGCCTCGCAGCGTGACCTCGCACACCTCCTTCTCGGAGATCCGCGGGTTTCGCTCCTCCAGGAAGTGGACCTCCGCCGTGTCCCAGCCGTCGAGATGGCGGGTCAGGCGGATGACTTTCTCGTGGGCCGCGGTCCGTAGCGCATCGGGCACATCCATGTGCCGGCTGCGGATGGTGAACTCCATGCCCACCTCCATGGTCTCAGGGCGGTTGAGCGCCGAAATGAATGGGGACGTGTGCGGCTGACCTGGTCTTTGCCCCCACACTCGCCTGCCGGGGAGCTGGCGCCTCGAGGGGCGGCGGCCCATGTCCCGGTCACCCGGAAGCCTGGACCCGACACCACCGAATTGAGGCGTTTCCCCCCCTCTCCCACCGGTGCCCGCCAATCGGGCCCGATGAGGCAGGGCTTACGTCTAAGCCGCACCATGCTCGGCAACCATCGGTTGCCTTACGTGGGTCGTTTTGCCTGCGGCTGGCCTCGACTTGCAACCACAGACCCGCACACGGCCCCATGACCGAGTGTACGCCCCCCAGTGGGCGGTTGGGTGCGGGCCGCAGCCACCAGAAGCACCTCTCGGACCCCGGCCTGGCGGAGCGTGCGGGAGGCGGAGGCTGCGGTCGCCCCCGTCGTCACCACGTCGTCCACCAGCAGGACACGGGCCGGAGGACGCCCACGGGCGCGGAAGGTGGGACCGCGCCGCCGCTCGGCCAGAGCCTGGCCGGTCTGCGGGCGGCCGGGAACCCGCCGGAGGTAGGGCCGGCAGGGCCTGCGCAGGCGCCGGGCCACCGCACGGGCCAGGAGCTCGGCCTGGTCGAACCCCCGCTGACGCCGGCGCGCGGGCGTCGTGGGCACCCACGTGACGGCATCCACCGATGCTGCGGGAACCAGCTCGGCCATGCCCGAGGCCAGGAACGGGAGCGCCGACCGGGCGTTGCGGTACTTGAGGCGCGCCACCACTTCCCGTCCGGCGCCGGCGTAGTCCAGAAGAGCGCCGGCCCAGTCGACCCCGCCGGGACGGGGCAAGCTCTTCGCCGGCCGCAGCTGGGACCGGCATCTCTCGCAGGGGGCCGGACCGTTCGCCCCGCACACCGGGCAGCTGGTGGGTATCAGCATCGCCACCGAGGCTACGGAGGCCCTACGACAGCAACCGGGCTCTGTTCCGTGGCTGCCGCGGCTTCTATCGTCGGGACCGACATGGACCTGTTCGAGCAACTGGAGCGGTCCGCCGCCGAGTTCGGAGCGCGGCTGCGTCTGGTCCGGGCCGAGGACTGGAGCCGTCCGACTCCCTGCTCGGAGTGGGACGTTCGTGACCTGGTCAACCACGTCGTCGGCGGCGCGCTCAGGTACACCATGCTCCTCCACGGCGCCACGGCCGACGACGTCGCCGTCACGAGGGCACTCGACCATCTCGGAGAAGATCCGGTCGGGTCGTTTGAGACGAAGGCCCAGGAAGTGAAGACCGCCTTCCGAGAAGCGGGAGCGCTGTCCCGGACTGTGCATCATCCAGCGGGGGATATGTCAGGCGAGGAGCTGCTGGAGCTGCGGATCACCGAGTTCGCCATTCATGCCTGGGACCTCGCCCGCGCTCTCGGGGCGGACGAGCGACTCGATCCTGCACTGGTGGACGCCATGTGGGAGCGCCTCTCGGAAACGGGAACCCGGCTGGAACGGGGCGGCTACTTCTCGGAGCCGGCGGGCAGTGTGGCGGACACCGCCCCGACGCAGACGAAGCTCCTCCACCTAGCGGGACGGGAGCCCGAACCCCGATAGAGGTTGTCTCTTATCTCTTGTGTTCTTCCATGTGTTCAGGTACAATCGAACACATGTTCGGTGATGACGTGGCGGCGGTGGTGGCGGGGATGAGGCGGTCGGTGGCTGCCCTGGAGCCGGGCTGCCTCACGGGCGAGCAGGCAGCCAGGCTCCTGGATCTGTTCGCCGAGGCCGAGCGCCTGGCCGTGGCCGGGCGCACGCTGGTGGCCCGGCGCGTCGAGGAGACCAACCTGTGGCGGCGGGAGGGGACCCGCTCGGCCGCCGAGTACGTGACGGCCAGGACCGGCACCTCGGTGGGCTCGGCCCAGGGGTCCCTTGACACCGCCCGTCGCCTGGAGGACATGCCGGCCTCGGCCGCAGGGGCTCCCATGGCCACCGAGGAGGAGTTGCTGGCGGCGGCCCGCACCGGGAGCGTGGCCCGGCTGCGGGAGCGGTGCCGCCAGGCGCGTGCCGCGGGGGAACCCGACGAGGTCGCCCGCCACCGGGCCGTCCACCGCTCCCGCTACCTGCGTCACTGGACCGACTCCGATGGCGCCTTTCGGATGGACGTGCGCACGACGGTGGACGCGGGGGCCGTGGTGCTGGCCGCCCTGGAGCCCCACCGCAACCGCTGTTTCCAGGCGGCCCGGGCGGCAGGTGGGCGGGAGTCGGCTCAGGCCTACGGGGCCGATGCCCTGGTGGCCCTGGCCCGGGCCTGCTCCCACGGAGGCGACGGGCCGTCGGGCCCCCGGGCCATGGTCCACGTCAGGGTGGACCACACCGCCCTGGTGCGAGGACGCACCGAGGCGGGAGAGACGTGTGA
>JAIVIH010000457.1 GCA_020200615.1 Actinomycetota bacterium
AGGCACGCCCTCGCCCGACCGCATCGTCAGAACGACCCGGATGGACGACGACCTCGCCAGCTCGTGGACGAGGGCCGCCGACAGATCGTCGAGGAGATGGGCGTCGTCCACGGCCAGGAGCGAGGCCGGACCTATGCGCTCGACGAGGGCCTTGCGGGCGTGGCTGAGGAGGCTCTCCGGGGACGGGACGTTCGGGAGCGCGGGGAGCAGAGGAGCGAAGGCTCCGAGAGGGATGGATGCGGTGCCGCGGTTGGCGTACACCCACTCGGCGCCGTGCGGGCGCGGCGTCGACGACCGGACGCAGAGCCGGGCCAGGGTGGTCTTGCCCGAACCCGCGGGGCCGGCGAGAACCACGCCCCGCCGGCTGGAGGAGCCGAGGGCGGCGCTGACCCGTTCGACCTCACGCCGCCGGCCGACGACAGGCCAGTCGCCGGAGATCGCCGCCGTCTGCACCAGGCGGGAGGCTAGCCAGCAACCCGGCCGGTAGAAGTGCGCGCTCCGTCAACTTCCGCAGGCGACCGCCGGTACATACGGGACCCGGTCTCCGGGCTGATGATGGGCTCACACCCAACGGGGACGACGGCATCTGCGCCGCACCCCTCCCGAAAGGAAGTGCATTCACATGACCCGCATCCTCGGAAGCTTCAAGCACGCTCGCTACGCCATGGGCTCGCTCACCGCCGTTCTGTTCGCCGCGTGCGTCAGCGGTTCCTGATCACCGGGCGGCGGGCGGGGTGTCCACGGCGGCACCCCGTCCGCCGCTTCTCCTTTTCCACCCCTTCTCTGGAGGAGCACGGCAAATGTTCGAGACAGGCGTTCGCCAGCTGAAGATGGCGATGTCGATGGTGAGGGGGCGGCCGATCAACCCCCGGAACGTGGAGCGACTCGTGGGAGACGCTCTGCAAACTCTCAAGGCGCTGGGTGCCCCCGGTGACGATGTCGAGCAGCTTCTCGACGGCCCCTTCGCCGATCCCAAGGCCCGGACCGCGTTTCAGAACGCAGCCCTGCGGGGAACGGCCCGCCGCCTGGCTCGGGTGTCCCCCTACTACCGCCAGCTCTTCGCCTCCTGTGACCTCGATCCCAAGGAGCTCACGGTGGACGACATGGCCGCTCTTCCCGTGACCGTCAAGCGGGACCTCATCGAGCGCCAGCCTGAATTCATTTCCTCCGACTCGACCCCGTTCCTCGCCACCCGGACCACGGGCACCACCGGCCGGCCGGCCGAGGTGTGGCTCTCCCGTTACGAGATGGAGCTGTGGCCGGCCCTTAGCGCCCTCAGCGGCGTGCTCAGGGGCGAGATCGGGCCCTCCGACTGCATGCAGCTCAACATCAGCTCCCGGGCGACCGCCGCTGTGCACCAGAACGTCACCGTCTGCCGCCTGGTGGGGGCGCGGTCCCGGGTCCTCGGAGTGGTTCCCCCGGCCGAGAGCGTCGACAGCCTGCTGACCGGCGGCAGCCAGGCCCCGACCATCGTCAACACCTACCCGAGCTACCTCGCCGCCCTCCTGTGGGAGGCTCGCCGGCGCCGGCTCGGGCCCGACGACTTCAACCTGAGCCGCATCGTGTGCGGTGGCGAGGTCCTCTCGCCTGCTCTCACGGCCGCCGCCCTGGAGACCTTCGGCCCCGATCGGGTCACCGACAGCTTCGGGATGACCGAGGTCCTCCCCGTGAGCGGTCGGGTGTGCGACCAGTTCCACATGCACCACGACCTCAACATGGGCTTCATCGAGGTCATCGACCTGGACACGGGCGCCGAGGCGGCTCCCGGCGAGCTCGGGACAGTCGTCATCACGCCGTACTTCCCGTACCGGGAGTGCATGCCCGTGTTCCGCTACGACACCCGCGACATCGTCCGTCGCCTGCCCGACGAGCCTCTCACGTGCGAGCTGTCGGGCACGCCCGCCACCTCACGGATCCTCGGCAAGGCCGACCACACGCTGCGCGTGGCCGGGCGAATCCTGGCCCTGCGAGACCTGGTCGAGGTCGTGGAGGCCATGCCCTCCCAGCTCGCCCTGCTCTACTTCCGGCGGGTCCGCCTCGAGCGCCCGGCCATCGGCACGTTCAACACCCGCGACCTCGTCGTCCTGTTCGGGTTCATCATCGTGCTGCCGGTGTTCTACCTGATCCTCCCCAGCCCCGTCCTCACCGGTTTCCTGGTGCTGACCTTCGCTTCGGCGATGTCGATCACCCTCCGCCCCCTCCTGGCCGCCAGGTACCGGCGGCTCCTGATACCGGTCCTGATCGCCGCCGACATCATCGTGACCTACACCCTCATCGGCACCAGCGGCGGGTTGGCCCTCTACTGGGTGCTGACCAGCACCGTCGTCCTCGTGGCCGCCGTGGGGATCTCCAACCTGTACGTCCAGGGCGGCCTTCGCCTGCGCCAGGTGGCCTGGTTCGCCCTGTTCCTCGCCGGCTACGACGCTTTCTTCAGCATGGTGATCCCCCTGACGCCGCAGCTGGCGGCTGCCTTCGAAGGCCGTCCACTGAACGCCTCGATCGGCTTCGCCTTCAACGGGTGGAACGCCAACATCGGGCTGGGGGACCTCCTGATCTACGGGCTGTTCACCACCGCCGCCTACAAGGCCTTCGGGCGGCGTGGCGGTGTCGGCGCCCTGTTCACGGTCGGCGTCTTCGGAGCCCTCATGCCTGCCCTCGCCCCCGTCATCACGTCCCACTTCAACATCGGCGGTTCCGGCATCGTCGTTCCGGCTCAGGTGTTCTTCGGCCCGGCGGCGATAGCGGCCAGCGCCTGGCTGCACCGCAAGCCCCGCCAGGCTCCCACGCCCTCGAATACGCAGTTGATCCCCGTCCCCATGCTCGCCGGAGCGGAGGTATAAGCCATGCCCAAGATCCTCGCCCTCGCCATCGCCAGCGGGCTCCTGCTGAGCGGCTGTGCTGCCTCGCCAGCCCGGACAACCGACCCGGAAGCCATCGTGATGGACGACATCCTCTTCCTGCCCGAGACCAAGACCATCGCCCAGGGGAAGACGCTCACCTTCGTCAACACCTCGTCCCGGGCCCTCCACGTCCTCGTCCCCGGTGTGGACGCCAAGCGCCGCTCGGAGCCGGGCGCCCCCTCGTTCGGCGGGGCCGCCGGGATTCGGACCGATGTCGGCGACACGTGGACGACGGGAACCTGGAACAAGGCGGGCACGTTCCGCATCACGTGCACGCTCCACCCGTCGATGAACCTCATCGTGACGGTCGCTCCCGCTTGAGCGTTGCCCGGGGGGTGGAGGGCGGCTTCCGCAGGCGTTGCGACCGGGCCGTAGAGTCGGCGCCATGCCTCCGGCCCTGCCCTTTACGGGTGATCCCGAAGCCGACGAGCTGCTGGCCAATGACCCCCTGGCCC
>JAIVIH010000199.1 GCA_020200615.1 Actinomycetota bacterium
GTACCTGATGCTGCCCTTCGAGGTCCGGCCGGATACGGCCCGGATCGAGATCGACTACGACTGGGAGGCCCTTCCCCCGAGCCTTCCCGACAACCCTCTCACCAAGACCGTCCTCGACCTGGGGTTGTGGGACGAGCAGGGGTACCGTTCGGCGGAGGGGTTCCGGGGGTGGTCGGGGAGCCGTCACAAGCACGTGTTCGTGCAGGGAGACGTGGCCCAGCGGTCCTACCGGCCCGGCCCCGTCGAGCCCGGCATCTGGCACGCCGAGCTGGGGATCGCCGCTGTCGGGCCCACGGGTGCCGACTGGAAGGTGAAGGTGCAGGCCCGCAAGGGCCCGGCCGCCCAACCCCCGGCCCCGGATCCGGTCGATCCCACCCACGTGGCCCGGGCCGAGCCGGGCTGGTACCACGGCGACTTCCACATGCACGCCTGGCACTCCAACGGCGAGGGTCCCGAGCCCGAGCGGTTCGTGCAGTACGGAAGGGACGCCGGCCTCGACTTCCTCCCGGTGACGGAGTACGTCGTGGGCCACCACTGGGACCAGTACGGACGGGTGCAGCGGGAGAACCCGGACCTGGTGATCTGGCCCGGCCGGGAGATCGTCACCTACTTCGGGCACGTGCAGTCCCTGGGGGAGACGCCGGGCTTCATCGAGTACCGCCACGGCTTCGAGGACGTGCACATCCGTGACATCCAGACGGCGGTGCGGAGGGCCGGGGCCCTGTTCCAGGTCAACCACCCCACCACCTTTCCGGGGCCGCTATTCGAGAACCTGTGCCGGGGATGCGAGTTCCGCCTGGGCCCTGAGATCGACTGGCAGGCGGTGGACACCATGGAGATCCTCACCGGCGAGGCCCTCATCAGTCCCGGCGACTACGGCCTCCCCGATGCGGGCTGGCGTGTGAGCAACCCGTTCTTCTCGACCGCCATCGACCTGTGGGAGAGCCTCCTCAACCAGGGCTTCAAGATCACTGCCGTGAGTGGGTCGGACGACAAGAAGGGGCCGAAGCTGGGCACGTGCGCCACCGCCGTCTTCGCCTCCCAGCTCTCGCGCCCCGCCCTGATCGAGGCCATCCGCGCCGGAAGGGCCTACGTGCGCACCCGGGGAGTTGCCGGCAGCCCGGCCCTGGAGATGTCGGCCGTGGTACCGGGCCAGGACGCCGGCACATTCGGGTCCACTCTCGGGCTCGAGGGGCCGGGCGCGGCGGCCGAGGTGCAGGTGACGGTCAGGGGGGGCGACAAGCAGTCGCTGCGGATCGTCCGCAACGGCGACGACCTGTTCAGCGTGCCCGTGACCTCCGATCCCTTCGAGTACCGGTTCCCGGCCGAGCGCGTGCCAGAGGAGGGGCCTCTCGGGACGTGGTACCGGGTCGAGACCTTCGACGCCCGCGGACGGACGGCGGTGGGGAACCCCGTGTTCCTGAAGGGCCCGCCGGCGTAGGTGTCCGGCCCTACGCCGGCGGTCCGACTTGGGCCTCTAGGCGGCGAGCTGGGGACCCCCTTGGCTTTCGGTCGGCAGCTTCTTGGGCTTGAAGTTGCCCTTCCCCTTCACCCCGTTCACGCCCTCGGTGTTCTGGGCGAGGACGAGGATGGCGTAGGCCGCGGCGTCCGACATCTGGTCGATGGCGGTGACGTTGACGTTGGCCAGAGTGTCGCAGGGCTCGTGGTAGCAGATGTCGTAGGGGACGCCTGCCGTACCGCCGTAGATGGCTGCCTGGGCCGGGGTCTTGATCTCCTCGGCGCCCGTGAACAGCCCGCCGGCGGGTATCCCGGCCTCGATGAAGGGTCCATAATCGGACCTCCCGCTGAACGGGGTGGGCTCGGACGCGAGCCCTCGGGAAGCGAAGTACTCGACAAATAGCTTCTCGACGTAGCCCGAGCCGGGGGGTCCGGCAGCCACGTTGGTCCCGACGGGGAAGGCCGAGTTGTCCCCGTCGTACACGAAGCGCACGAAGTTCGGGGACCCGACCATGTCGAAGTTGAGCATCACCGCGATGTCCTCCCGCT
>JAIVIH010000458.1 GCA_020200615.1 Actinomycetota bacterium
CGTCTATGTGGCCAACGCCCGGATGGACACTCCTCGCGCCGCGCGCCTGTTCGCAGCCCTGAACACGGCCCAGAACGATGCCGCCCTCGCCGTGTGGGACACCAAGTTCACCTACTGGAGCCCGCGGCCCCTCAACGCCATCCGGGACCTCGGTCTCGACCCCAACTGGAGCCCGCTGCTCAACACTCCTGCGTTCCCCGGCTACGTGTCCGGCCACTCCGGGTACTCGGCCACCGCGGCCGTCGTCCTCTCGTACTTCTTTCCCGCCGAGAAGGCCGTCTTCGAAACCAAGGGCCAGGAGGCGGCCGAATCCCGGCTGTACGGCGGCATCCACATCCGGAGCGACAACGACCGAGGAGCCGACATGGGCAAGAAGATCGGCGACCTCATGGTCGAGCGTCTCAAGAAGGACGGCGCCGGGGTCTGAACCGACGCGAGGCTGTGCGGCTACGGCTGAGCGAAGCCCGCGGGCAGAGGCAGGGGAACGGGCGGCGTCGGAAACGCGACGGGCGGCACGGGAGCTCCCGCAGGAGCGGGCAGGCCGCCCGGGCCGGCAGTAACGGCCGCCGATGCCGCGGCCGGGTCCGGTGCTCCCCCGGCGTCGGCCGGAGCCGTCTCTTCGGCAGGCTGAGAGGCGGAGGGCCCCGACGGCTGGGGGATGGCCGACGGGGCTCCGCTGGTTGGACGGGGAGACGGGGATGCGTCGGGGTCACTTCCGGACCCGCAGCCGGCTAGGAGCAGCAGCGCGGTCGAGATGATGCCGGCGACGGTTCGGCCACGCCTACGACTACGACTTGTTCCCCGCATGACTGAAGTATCGGCACGCCCGGAGGCGGGGTTGAGCGCTACCGGTGATCGTCGCCGGAGATCAGCCCAGAGAGATGGGCTGATCGTCGGCCGAGACGACGGTGGTGGGATCCGGGACCGGCACCCCGATCCCGACCGTCTGGCGGATCCGCTCGGAGATCTCGACCATGATCTCGGGGTTCTCGACCAGGAAGGTCTTGGCGTTCTCCCGGCCCTGGCCCAGCTGCTCGCCCTCGTACGTGTACCAGGCCCCCGACTTCTTCACGAAGCCCAGATCGACCCCCACATCGAGCAGGGAACCCTCGCGGCTGATGCCCTTGCCGAAGCCGATGTCGAACTCGGCCTGCTTGAACGGGCTGGAGACCTTGTTCTTCACCACCTTGACCCGCACCCGGCTACCGACGACCTCGACGCCGTCCTTGATCGACTCGATCCGCCGGATGTCGAGACGGACCGACGAGTAGAACTTGAGCGCCCGACCGCCGGGGGTGACCTCGGGCGAGTTGTGAACGACCACGCCATCAGCCAGGTAGTTGTGGCTTCCCTCGACTTCGATGTCGAAGCGGTGCATCGAACGGGTCGGGGGCTTGGGCGCGATCCTCGTGACCGGCATGGCCACGAGCTCGTAGCGCATGGGCCGGAACACCGGCTCGACTCCAAAGCGGCCACGGTACCGAGGCAGCAACTTGTACTCCATCGATGGGTGCACGAAAGGGGCGATGAGTGCGTGGAGCTTGGCCGTCTCGTCCTTGGCAAAGACGAAGAAGGCTTTTCCCCGCTTTGAGACCCGCGTGGGCATGATCCCCCATGTCGAAGTGAGATAGGCGGCCAGCCGTTCCCTCGTAGCCGGCTCCATGGCCTCGACGCATATCTCGGAGCGGCCGCTCCCATCACGGGTCCGATCCTGAACGCCCTTGGCCCTGAGGGAGAAACATCCGTCGTCCATGTACCAGATGGCCAGGGCAAGCGGGGTGAGCTGCTTCAGGTAGTCGTCGTCGAAAGCCTTCTTTCCGCTGACGTAGACCTTCCGCCGAAGCTCGGCCAGCTCGGGCAGAGGCGTCAAGTCGCAGAAGACGGCGCCGTCGCTCGCTCGATCCGAGCGGCTCTGGGCGATGTTTCCGAAGAGGGACGCCTTCCAGTCGCAGTACGAGACCTGGCCGGCAGCGTGCCCGAACCGGAACCGGGCGCCGCCTCCGCTC
>JAIVIH010000200.1 GCA_020200615.1 Actinomycetota bacterium
CTCGGCGGCAATGTTGGTGCCGGACGCAGCCAACGCCGCGCAGGCGGTCACGGCTCGCACCCAGGCGCTGCAAAACGTCGCCCGGTGCACCGAGGACGGCGAACCTTTCCCGCCGTCTCAGATGGAGGAATTCCCGCTGTCGTTGGGTGACGCAGCGACGGGGCTGAGATTCACGTGCGAGTCGCGCGGTGAGCAGCTGGTGGTCGTGTTCTACGTGTGGAGGGTCGGCGATGTGGTGCAGGAACTGGGCACCCCTCTGTTCGACCTCAGCGAGCGGGACGTCCTGGCTATGGCCCAGAGGATGGAGGCGGCCGCCGTCGACCGGAGGGGTTAGTCGTCGGTGCTGAGAACGGGCGCCACGCCGGCCACGATCTGGCCCTCGTCGAGGTTCATAATGCGGACGCCGGTCGCGTCCCGGCCCTGGGAGGAGATCTCCCGGACGGGGAGGCGGATCGTCGTGCCACCCGACGACATGAGGAAGACCTCGTCGTCGAGGCCGGCCATGAAGGCGGCGACCACGTAGCCCCGTCGCGCCGACAGCTTGATGCCCTTCACGCCCATGGTGCCCCGGCCCTTGCGGGGGAACCGTTCCACCTTGGTGCGCTTGCCGAAGCCGGCGTCGGTGACCATGAGGATGTCGGCGTCGGGACGGGGGACGTCGCACGAAACCACTTCGTCGTCCTCCCGCAGGCGCATGCCGATAACGCCCTGGGCCGCCCGCCCGCTCGAGCGCACCTCCTCCTCGGAGAAGCGGATGGTGGTGCCGGCCCGGCTGACCATGAAGATGTCGTCCTGCCCGCTGGTCTGGATGACGCGCACCAGCTCGTCACCGTCCTTGAGGTTGATGGCGATGAGGCCGGTGCGCAGCGACGAGTCGTACTCGGTGAAGCGGGTCTTCTTGACCATGCCCTTCTTGGTGGCGAAGAACAGGAAGCGGCTGGTCTCGTAGTCGCGGGTGTCGATGACGGCCTGGATGCGCTCGTCGGGGGCCAGGGGCAGGAGGTTGACGATGTTCGTTCCCCGGGCCGTGCGCTCCTTCATGGGGATCTCGTGGGCCCGTAGCCGGTAGACCCGGCCTCGGTTGGAGAAGAAAAGCAGGTAGGCGTGGGCCGTGGTGGTGAGCAGCCAGGTGACGTAGTCGTTGTCGCGGAGCTTGGCGCCCGAGACCCCGCGCCCGCCACGCCCTTGGGTGCGGAAGGCGTCGGACGAAACGGTCTTGATGTAGCCGTTCTTGGTGAGGGTGACGACCAGCTCCTCGTCCTCGATGAGGTCAAGGGTGTCGAGGTCGCCGGCGTCGAAGGAGATCTCGGCCCGGCGGGGCTGAGCGTGCTTGGCCCGGGTCTCCCCCAGCTCGCTCTTGATGACGCCCCGCAGATCGACGGGGTCCCCGAGGATGGACTCGAGGGCGGCGATGGTCTCCCGCAGCTTGGCCATCTCGGCGTCGAGCTCGGCCCGGCCCAGCCGGGTCAGGCGCGACAGGGTGGTGTCGAGGATGTGCTCGGCCTGCTCCTCCGAGAACTCGAAGGGCGGGGCCATCAGGCGGCGGCGGGCGTCGCCCTTGTCGTCCGAAGCCCGAATGGTGGCGATGACCTCGTCGATCATGGACAGGGCCTTGAGGAGGCCCTCGACGATGTGGGCCCGCTTGCGGGCCTTGTCCAGGCGGTACTGCGAGCGGCGGGTGACGACCTCGACCTGGTGGTCGACGTAGGCCTTGATCAGCTGGGCCAGGTTGAGGGTGCGGGGCACGCCGTCCACCAAGGCCACGCAGTTCACCGGGAAGTTGGTCTGCAGGGGCGTGTGCTTGTACAGGTTGTTGAGGACCACGTTGGCCGCGGCGTCGCGCTTGAGGTAGACGACGAGCTTGGTGTCCTCACCCGCGGACAGGTTCTTGACGTCGCGGATGCCCTCGATCTGGCGGTTGTCGACCAGCTCGGCGATCTTGGTGGCGACGGTGTTGACGCTCACCTGGTAGGGCAGCTGGGTGACGACGATCTCGTCGGTCGTG
>JAIVIH010000459.1 GCA_020200615.1 Actinomycetota bacterium
CCTCTGGACCGTGAGCCTGGTGCTGTGCATCCCCACCGGCGTGATCGTCGGGCGCTGGGCCGTCCGGAGCTCCGGGGGACGGTGGGCGCTGGTCGGGCTGGCCGTCGCCGGTGCTGCGGGCTGGCTCGTGCTCGTGCTCCGCCCGGTCATCGACTGTGACGTGAGCGACTACTGCGCCCGCCACTCGCTGTCCCACCCGGTGGAAGTGATCGACGCGTAACGGCGGCCACGGGGGAACTACGCTGGAGGGGCACACACGGTCCTGTGGTGCAGCTTGGAGTGCACGCCGCCCTGTCAAGGCGGAGGTCGCGAGTTCAAATCTCGTCAGGACCGCGAGGCTGCTCGAGAGAGTGGGCAGCCGCCTGCGGTCGGGTAGCTCAGTTGGCAGAGCGCGCGCCTGAAAAGCGCGAGGTCACCGGATCGACGCCGGTCCCGACCACGTAAACGTGGTGGTCAGAGCGCTCGGCCAGCTCGACTCCCGGCAAATCGTCCATTTCGTGCCCAACCGTGCCCCAACGAACGGCACGTTGGGGCACGAACCGGGCAGTTGTGGGCACGGATGGCAACGCAGTTGGCCTCTTCCGAGGCCCTCGGGGCGGGCGCATGCCAACCACGCAAGTGGCTCCTGCGGAACGCCCTGCCCCCTGGCTACGGCGTCACCCGTCAGCCCTTGCGTCCACCGCCGAGAAGTCCCCCGAGCAGGTCCTCGAGCCCACTCCCGCCGGACCCGCCACCGAGGAGGCCGCCGAGGAGGTCGCCGATACCACCACCGCCGGTCGACCCGGCGCCCGAACCGCCCCCACCGCCGCCGGCCCTTTTCGCGAGGAACGACATCACAAGCGGCGCCAGTAGCGGCAGCAACCTCGACATCATCGACTCTTTGCCTCCGCCACCGAGCCGGCTGATCACCTGGTCGCGGTTGTCGCCGAACACGTGACCCACGATCTTCTGGCCGTCGTCGGTGTCGACCTGATCGAGGTCGACACGACCGTCGAGCAGGTCATCGTCGTGCTGTCCGATCGCCTCAGCCAGGGACCTCTCACCGCCCGGCTCCCGAGCGTTGGCCTCCATCCCACCGATGAGGGCGGGCAGCGCCTGGCGGGTGAGCTCCTCGGCCTCCTCCGGTGCCACGCCGAGCTGGCGAGCAAGCTGATCCATCGGAATCTGAGCGAGGAAATCGTCGATCGTGGCCATGGTCGAGCGTCCTTCGTCGGGGTCCCACAGCCTAGGAGTTCAGACCGTGACGGTGTCGGCCGACGCGTGAAGCCTCATGTCCCGAGAGCTGCCCGGACCGCTTCGGTCCAAGAAAGGAAGTGCCCGTAGATTGCAACCATGTGTGCAGGCCGACGGCGACCGCCCGAATCGACCTCGTTCGGTCTGAAAAGCACGAGGTCACCGGATCGACGCGGTCCCCGACCACGTGCTGGTCAGAGGGAGTGCGACCATTCAGATGCTCCGGGCGGAGTCTACGGGTTCTATCGCCCGGGACCGACCTCGTCGTTGCCGTCGCCGGGTCCGAAGTTGGTGTCGTCCTCGTCGATCTTGTCTTCTGCCTTGTTGTTGTCATCGCAGGCGATGCCGCCGAACACCAAGATGGAACTCGCGAGTAACGCAGCAAGCAACTTGCGCATCTTCCTCCTCGAGACGAGATGATTGCGGGGTGACCGCAACCGCCTCTTAGGTGTCCTCGATTCTGCCCTTGGGTCCCAAGACGTAACCCTGCTCACGAGGCGGCAGGCGTTACTCCCACGGAAGGCGGCCGCCACGGACGCCCCGGAGCGGGCATCGTGGATGGGTGAGTCGGGATCAATCGACGCCGGTCCGACCCCACAGGGTTCTCCGGCTAGGGGCTTTGCACACTAAGCCGCTCCATCGTGTGCAGCAGTCGATCCTGCACAGAAACGGGGTTCGATCCCGAGTTCGTGGATGGCAGCGATGACGCAGCACAGGTTGTGCGCGAGCACCTTCGCCAGAACCTCATTGACCTGCCCGGTGTCGGAC
>JAIVIH010000201.1 GCA_020200615.1 Actinomycetota bacterium
CCTCGACCAGCTCGACCGCTCCGGCCATGCCGTGGACACTAGAGACATTGAGCGTCTCTCACCGCTCAAGTTCCGCAACGTCAACCTCCACGGGCGGTACTCGTTCGCGCTCCCCGAGGAGGTGACGCGAGGGAACCTGCGCCCGCTGCGTGACGGCCGCGAGCCCGACGAGGACGATGTCGAGCCCTAACCCGGTTTTCTGTTCCGTTGCTACTCACAGGCCAACCACCGGACGAGCAGCGACTCTGTCCGCCAGCGCCACGACGCCGCTCGGGAAGAAGTCCCAGCTGCGGGCCGAGAACGCTCGGCTCCAATACCGGGGTCGCTCGGTCGTCTGGGGAGCCCTGTGCTCGGCGCTGACGGCCTGAGGTGAGCCAGGACGTCTCGTCAGCCACATGTCCAACGACGCGAGCATGCCGGTCAAGTTCTCGGCCTGGGTGAGGCCCGATGTCGGACGCACGTCGCCGACCGGCATCATGGGGACGTGCCAACGCCCATCGATGTGACTGAGCCGGCTTCCGACCGAGCGCAAGGACGGCGTCGTGGGTCGTCCCGGTTGGTCAGAAGGGTCGTCATCGGCGTCGTTGTCGCCGCCCTCGCTGGTGGCTTGGTCCTCTGGCGTCTGCTGGACTTCGAAACGGGCATCGTCGGCGTGGTCGACCTCGTCGCCCTCCCAAACGGCGGCGCAGCGGTGGCGTGGAGCGACTACTCGGGCGACACGCCGGCAGGGCGTCTTGTGATTGGGGTGCGGCTCTCCTGAAGGGACGTTTTCGGGCGCCTCCGCCAGAGCAGCGGCTGCTGACGTAGGAGAATCGCCGCCTGCCGCCAGCCGACGCCGACTGCCAGGCCCGGCGCGTCTTGCAGCACGTCGGACGGGAGGCGGCGATGCGGGCCGAGCTGGCCGAAGCCGTGGGCCACGTGCTCGACCTGACCTCGTCGGACCGCCTCTCCGCTCCCGCTGACGAGGCCGATACGGGTCGCCTGGTTGCCGTGTCCACGTTGGCCGTACGGTGCCGTAGCGCCGTCGAGCGAGACAGCTACGCGCTCGAGTTATAGCCAAGTCAGGCGCTGGCACCATCCGTTCACGAGTAGCAACCCCTGCCTCTAGCCTACGACGAGGGCCCGTTCCGGCGCCGTCGGCCGACCTGATCTCTCACTTCACTGCTGCGCTCACGCAGTCCCGGTCGTTGGCGGGATTTTTGTCGTTCGGATTGGAGATGGTGGCGCAGTTCTCGACCGGCCCGGGAGCAGGCTCGGTGACCGTGACCCTGATCGTGAAGACGGTGGTATTGCCTGGACCGATGGTCGTGGGATTGGAGCAGCCAACGGTCGCAGCGTCGAAGAAGCCGCAGAACCACGACGTCCTGCTCGACGTCGGCTGTCCGTTGAAGGTGAGACCTGTAACAGGTCCATCCGTGAAGACCGTCGGCTGGGTGCTCGTGCCAACGCAGTTGCCCGTCCCGACATTCTTCACGGTGACAGTGATCAACGCCGTCGCGCCGCTCACCAGCGTCGTCGGGGCCATCGTCTTCTCCAAGCGCAAGTCACAAATCGTCTCGACCACGACCCGAATCGGCGCGCATCCCTGGTTGTTCGCGGAGTTGACATCGTTGGGGTTGGTCGCCGTCGCGCAGTTGGTGAGGGTCGTCCCAGCCGGAGCCGTAATCTGCGCCCTGATGGAGAACGTCGCCTCCGCAAGTGGCGCCATGGCGAGCGCCATAGTGCAGCGCTCGGTGCCGGATACGACCTGACACGTCCATCCCGAGGGCCTCACGACCGACAGGAAGGTCACTCCCGGCTGCGATGGATCCTCCATCACTGTCGGGCTGGCGGTGCAAGCGCCTCCTCCGATGTTCTTGACCTTCACGGTGATCACTGGCAACTGGTTGGGGACTGACGGTCTTGGTCGTCTGGAGGTCGCATGTCAGATCCGACGACACGACACCCGACGCGCGACATGACCGGTTGTTAACCGTCCGTGTATCAGCCGGATGAGTGACGATGGCGCAGTTCCGCACCACGGTGGGGGGCGTCGCAGTCACCTGCGCCGGCATGGTGAACACGACTTGGGTGCCGACCGGGATGGTGCCTGGACCGGTGCAGACCAGGCTGCCGGTGCCGGACAGGGTGCACGTCCAGCCTGCTGGGTTCGTCGGAGCGCTGGTGAACGTGAGGCCGGCCACTCTGGGATCGCGCACCGTCGTCGGCGTCGCCGCGGTGCACGGAGCCGTGCCGACGTTGGTGAGGGTGATCGTCATGGTCGCCGCTTCCCCGCTCACCAGGGGTAGGGGCGACATCTGCTTGCTGATCGACAGGTCGCAGAACGCGTCCGAAGTGACGACGTTGGTATCGCAGGATCTGTTGTTGGCCGGATTGGTGTCGGAGGTGCTGGTGACGTCGGCACAGTCGGTAACCGACGTGATCCCAAATCCCACTCGGGCTGGCAAGATCACCGTGGCCTCGTAGCCACCCGGCAGGGTGGTGCTGTTGAAGCAGCGGGCGGCTCCGGTTCCGCCGACGATCCCGCAGAACCACCCGAACTGGTTGGCCGCCGGCACCGTCAAGGTGAGCCCGGTAACCCTGGGGTCGTCCAGCACGCCGCCCTGGCAGGGCGCGGTGCCGAGATTTTTCACCGTGAGTCTGATTGTGGCCGTGCCGCCGGGAGTGAGGGGATCGGGCAGCATTTCCTTTTCGACCGTCAGGTCGCACACGGGCGGGGGGGGCGGTGGCTCGACGTCGCTGGTCACACACGATGAGTTGTTGGACAGGTTGACGTCGTTCGGGTTCTCGACCTGCCCG
This sequence comes from Actinomycetota bacterium, assembly GCA_020200615.1. The sequence goes on from JAIVIH010000201.1 coordinate 2,800, forward strand.
CAGTTGGTGACGGTGCCACCGATTGCCGAAACAGCGGCATTGATCGTGAATGTGGCCGTGTAGCCAGGGGGCACAGCTCCCGTAGTGGCGCAGCCGGCACCGGCGCCGCTGAGCGCGCACGTCCACCCGGCCGGCGGAACCGCCGTGGGCGGGCCAGCGAAGATCAAGCCCGGTGGCTGGGCGTCGCTGACGAGGGTCTGAGCCGCGGTGCCCAGCTGCCCGCACTGGAAGTCTCCGACGTTGGTGATCGTCAGCGTGATGACGGCGGGCTGGCCGCTGACCAAGGGGTCGGGCGACATGGACTTCTGGATGCTTAGGTCGCAGGCCGTCGGGGGCGGATCGAGTTCCCGTTGCACGCACGACGTGTTGTTCACGGCGTTGGCGTCGCTGGGATTGGACACGCCGGCACAGTTGTTGACGGTGTCGCCCCCTTGGCCGGTGACGGTGGCGTTGATCGTGAAGGTGACCGTGTAGCCCGACGGCAGGAACCCGAAGGTGGCGCAGGCGGCATTGCCGCTGCCGTCGATGGCGCAGTTCCAACTGGGCTGGTTCGGCGTGGGCGAGCCGGTGAAGGTGAGGCCGGGCGGCTTGGCGTCGGTCACCAGCGTGAGGTTGCCCGTGCCCGCCGATGGGCAGGAGGCGGTGGCCAGATTGGTGACGGTCAGGGTGATCACGGCCGGTTGGCCGCTGACGAGCGTGGCGGGCGACATGGACTTCACGATGCTGAGATCACAGGCGTCCGGTGGTGTGACGATCACGTCGGGACCGGTAGCGGTGCACCGCGACTGGGCGACGTAGATGTCGATCGGTCCCCGCTTGATGTGGATGGCGGTGACGATGATGCCGGTTGTCTGACCGGTATCGAGCTTGGTCTGCTCGTTGAACGTCACCGTGCCCAGGCCGTTGAACAGGGTGAATGTGGTGTTGGGGGCCGGCTGGTAATTGTTGAAGACCCTGAAGGTGCCAGTGGCCTGGTCCGTGAAGGCCACCTGGTCGAAGGTTGCGGTGCCGGAGG
>JAIVIH010000202.1 GCA_020200615.1 Actinomycetota bacterium
GGTCCATGTGGTGGAGGGCCGCGAACGCCTCATTCCCGTGATAGCCGAGGCAGTTGGTGATCCACAGGTAGCCCGAGATGCCAAGGACGCCGCCGACGCCGCCGAGTAGCCACACCAGCGCCACAAAGCCGACAAGCGACGCCGCGCCGGAGCCGAGGGGCTCCGACAGGCGCGAAGAGACCACGATGACCACGCCCAGGCCGCCGAACTGCAACATCGAGTGTCCGAGCCCGATGAGCAGGCGGGACACACCGCTGGCGTCGTGGGCCAGGCGGATCATCGCCCCGAACGACAAGATCACCAGGAGGATCACCAAGAAGGCGGTGGGGCTGTCCCACAGCGCCTGGCCCAGGTCGCCGAAGCCGACTGAGAGATGCCGGTCCTCGTGGTGAAGGCCCAGCATGAACACCAACAGCACCTGGATACCACCCAGGAGCGCAGCCAGAGGCAAGTTGAAGATGGGGAGCAACCACACGCGCTTGCGCAGCCGTTTGGAGGCGGCACGTGAGGGATAGACCGACGCCAGCGCAAAAGCCCCCGTGGCGTCGTCGCCCGGGGCCTCGGTGGACCCGGGCAGGCCATGGGTGGGGTGCAAAAACGCGCCACCGCCTCCGGCGGTGATGAGCTGGCTCGACGCGTCGGGGCTCTCGTAGCGGCAGTAGTGGTGGCGCCCGCTCTTGAGATAGAGCACCACGCTGGCCCCCGCCGGGTGAAGGACCTCGCGCTCCAGGTATCCGAGGTTGCGGTCCGAGGAGACTTCGGCGCTCTTGCGGCCGCTCTCGACCTCCTTGGCCATGCACACGATGACGCGGTCGCCGTGCTCCATGTCCCGGGCGGCGCCGGCGAAGTAGGCGAGCTGCGCCTCGTCGAGGTAGTCGCCGAACTGCAGGTCGATTCCCCAGAGCCACCACCGGTGGGGGAGGCGCAGGGCGAAGTAGCTCCGGGTCTGGGTGGTCTTCCACCCGCCGATGGATCGCTGGCGGCAGAAGATGTTGGTGAAGTTGAGGAGCCCGTCGTACCAATCGTGGCTCCCGGGGATGGCGAAGAGATCGGGACTTTCCGCCGGGGAGCACGGCATCGCGGCCCGATAGGGACCGAGGAGGCGGTTCTCGTAGAGGGTCCGCGTCGGCACGGGGTAGACCTGGTCACCGCCCATCACGAGGATGGACCCTCTCTGGGTCTGGTGGCATTCGTTCCCATGGCTCAACTCGAGCTCCTGCTGAGCCAGGAGCCGGGCCACCGTGTACGTCGAGTTCCACCCGTCACCGAGATCGGCGACGTAGTCGAGCCACAGCCCGTCCGGCTCCGACCGGTCGTAGATGTCGCCGGTCATGTTCACCTGGAGCTCACGGCTATCGGTGTAGGAGGTCAGGAAGCCCGATGCCAGGACTCGAGTGGACGTGTCGAGAAGTTGATGGGGATCGAGCCAGCGCACCATGGCCTGCGGGACGAAGCCGAGGTCGGAGCTCGTCGCCGGACGCCTGGGGCCGTTCTCGTCGGCCGCGAGGTGGTCGGAGCGCGCTCTCCCGTCCCGCTCTGCCGACAGGATTCGAGGCCTCATCTCAGCCTTTGATCCCCGTCTCGTAGCGCCCCGACCTGCTCCCCGATGACAACTGCGACGTGTCGATTGGGCCGGGCCAGCACTTCCGCGACATCGTGGTATGTCCGTCCTTCCAGTTCAGCCAGCCGAACCGCCAGGGGCCGAACCGCCGGCTCAGCGGCGACGTGCAAAGCGGAGCCAAGCAGATGGGACCCAGTCGAGTCAGCCCCAGGGGTGTAGGCCTCGGGCCGTTTGCACAGGCAGAAGAAGGCATGGACGGTCCTCTGTTCAGCGTCGGTGACGCTCTGTTCTGTCCAGTCCGCGGCGATGAGCACCGCCGTGGCGTACCGACGGGGGAGCTCGCCAAGCACATCACGATCGAGCCGGCGACGAGCGCTAGGACCGCGGTGTCGGGGAGGTCGTAGCTCATGGGATCGGCGGC
>JAIVIH010000010.1 GCA_020200615.1 Actinomycetota bacterium
TGCCGGGCCTGTGCCCGAGGGCGCCCCTGGTACTGCTTCGCCACCCACAACGCGACCCAGTCCATGACCCTCACCGACGGAACACCGCTGAGCCCGGCCCTCGGAATCGGAGCGTTCGCCGACCGGACGCTGGTGGCCGCCGACCAGTGCACGCCGGTCAATCCGGCCGCGCGCCCGGCCGTGGCCGGGCTGCTCGGCTGCGGGGTCATGGCCGGCCTGGGTGCGGCCATGTACACGGGCGAAGTCGGTCGGGGCGACAGCGTGGCCGTCTTCGGCTGCGGTGGAGTGGGCGACGCCGCCATCGTGGGGGCCCGGCTGGCGGGGGCGACGACCGTCATCGCCGTGGATCTCGATGCCCGCAAGCTCGAGTGGGCCCGGGAGTTCGGGGCGACTCACACCGTCAACGCCTCCGAAGAGGATCCGGTGGAGGCCGTGCGGGCCCTCACCGGCGGGTTCGGGGCCGACGTGTGCATCGAGGCCGTCGGTCATCCCAAGGTGATGGAGCAGGCCTTCTACGCCCGCGACCTGGCCGGCACCCTGGTGCAGGTGGGCGTGCCCAACCCGACGATGCGCGTCGACCTGCCCATGATCGAGTTCTTCGGGCGGGGTGGGCGGTTGAAGCCCAGCTGGTACGGCGACTGCCTGCCGTCCCGCGACTTCCCCATGCTCATCGAGCTGTACCTCCAGGGCCGCTTGCCCCTCGACCGCTTCGTGAGCGAGGTCATCCCTCTCGACGGCGTGGAGGAGGCGTTCCTCCGCATGGAGCGCGGCGAGGTGCTGCGTTCGGTGGTCGAGCTACAGGGATGACCGGGATCGAACGGGTCGTGACGGCCGGCGTCTTCGCCCTCGACGGAGGCGAGTGGGAGGTCGAGAACAACATCTGGATCATCGGCGACGACCGGGAAGTCGTGGTGGTGGACGCGGCCCACGACCACGAGCCCATCGTGGAGGCGGTGGCGCGCCGGAGGGTGGCGGGAATCGTCCTGACCCATGGCCACAACGACCACATCAACGCGGCACCGGCCCTGGCCGAGGCGGTGGACGCACCCGTCTACCTTCACCCCGACGACCTGATGCTGTGGCACCAGGTCTTGCCCTCGGCGGACCCGGACCGGTTGCTGGCGGACGGGGCCTCCATTGGCGCCGGCGGGGCCGCGTTGCGCGTGTTGCACACGCCCGGGCACTCCCCCGGCGGCTGCTGCCTCTACGACCCCGATCTGGGGGCCCTGTTCACCGGCGACACCCTGTTCCAGGGCGGTCCGGGCGCGACCGGCCGCAGCTTCAGTGACTTCCCCACCATCATCGCCAGCATCCGCGACCGGCTGCTCGTGCTACCTCCGGACACCGTCGTCCACACCGGTCATGGCGACTCGACGACCATCGCCGACGAGGCTCCCCATCTGGACGAGTGGATCGCCCGCGGTCACTACTAGGAGCCTCCACTGCGTGACCGGCCGGTGGGCGGTCGCAAGCGACCGCCCACCAGCAAGCGGACACTTACGGGACGGGCAACACCGTCGGGTCGTAGTAGGACCCGGTGGCGCCGGGCTGGAGTTGCCCTGCGGGCAGGTTGGGGTTACCGGTCGACGCGACGAAGTCGTTGAAGAATCCGATCGGTTCGCAACTGCTGGTCCCCAGACAGCTGAACCTTCCCTCGATCCGTCCGCCACCCTGCAGGTCTCGGAAGGTGCCCGTGCTCTCTGTCGGCGAGAACTGGAACACACCGTTGATGTGGAGGTCGTTGCTGTTGACCAGGGTGTAGCTGGCCCAGAAGTTCCATACGAGGACATGGGACGACTCCACCCACGTGTTGTTCGGGCCGGGCACACAGAGGACCGTCGTAATCTTCCCCTGGATGACGCCCCGGGTGCCGTGCGCCTGCGTGACCGTACCCTCGACACGGTGCCGGACGCGAGCGAAGCCATTGCCGCTGTCGACACCCGGGTAGTCGGGCAAGAAGTTCAGCCCGAGATCATTGAACGGCGCATTGCCGCTGCACAGGCGCGACGAGTAGCTGAACGTGTCCCCCTGGGTGAAGTTGAACGGAAGACGATCGACTGGGAAGAGGAGAGTCCCCGCGCTGTGGGTGTGGACGGTCATCCGGACCTGTCCATGCGCAGGTGCGGATTGTGCGGCGGCCGGGCCGCCCGCGAGTAGCGAGACGGCGACAGCGACAGCGAGAACGAGCGGCAAGTAGCGCTTTTTCAATTTGGGGTTCCCTTCGTGGTGGTCGGCCTGGTGGCGGGACGCGTCATTCGGGCCGATACCTCTGCTATGCCCGCATGAGGGCGCCCGCCATATCGACGCGGTGGTTCTCCCCCCCGCGGGCCGCGGCGCAAACCCCCCCTCAGGCCAGGCGGCCGTTCACCTGGATGTCGACGTTGCCCCTGAGGGCGTTGGAGACGGGGCAGGACTGTTCGGCTGCCTCCAGCGCGGTGCGAAAGGCCTCTTCGTCGACACCCGGAAGGTCGGCGGTGACGTCCAGCACCATGGTCGTCACTTTGCCGCCCTCGAACCCGCAGGTGGCTTCGGCCTGGAGCGTGCCCGGCGGGTTGTCCCGCTGGTCCAACTCGTTCGACAGGGCCATGCAGAAGCAAGCGGCATGGGCCGCGGCGATGAGCTCCTCGGGGCTCGTCTTCCCGCCGGACTCCTCGGTGCGGGCCGCCCACGTCACGGCCGCGTCGGTGAACAGGCCGCTGCTCCCGGCCGACACCGTGCCGCTGCCGTCGAAGAGGTTGCCCTCCCAGGTCGCCGCCGCTTTGCGCTCAGCCATCACCGTCTCCTCGCCCTTAGGGAACTCGAAACCCTATGCGGGTCTTCCGCGGTTCCGACAAGAATCCCGCCGAAGTCGAGGAACGGGAGGCCCGCCATGGCCGGCGGGGCTGCCGAGCGCCGGGACGCGCTCGCCGAGAGGCTCTTCGGAGCGACGATCGCCTCCATGACCGAGCAGCCCTCGGCGCGACGGGCACGGTCATGCGGACGGGCACGCTGCGCGAGGACGCGGCGGCCGCCGGGCTCGCCCAGGTCGAGGTCCTCCCCGTCGAGAACGACCTGTTCCGGTTCTACCGGCTCAAACCCGGAGGGCCTGCTTGAGCACCTTGCCGGTGGCGCCCATGGGCAGGTGATCGCGAACCTCGACGATCCGCGGGTACTTGTAGGACGCCAGGTGCCGCCGGCACCAGGCCACCAGCTCGTCGGGGGTAGTGGCCGAACCGGGCTTCAAGGTCACCACGGCCTTGACCTCCTCGCCGTACCGCGGATGGGGCGTCCCCACGACTGCGGCCTGGGCCACCGCCGGGTGACGGTGCAGGACCTCTTCCACCTCACGGGGATAGACGTTGTAGCCCCCGCGGATGACCAGGTCCTTCTTGCGGTCGACGATGCGGTAGGCGCCGTGGGCGTCGATCATGCCGATGTCGCCCGTGCGGAACCATCCGTCCACGATGGCTTCGGCCGTGGCCGCCGGGTTCCGCCAGTAGCCCTTCATCACGTTGTCGCCCCGGACACAGATCTCCCCCGGCGTGTCGGGTGTCACCACCGGGCGCCCGTCGGCGCCGAGAAGGCTGATCTCCACTCCCGGCAGGGGGTAGCCGATCGAGCCCGGCGTCCGCGGGCGGTCGGGAACGGTGAAACTGACGACGGGTGACGTCTCCGACAGGCCGTAGCCCTCGAGGAGGCACACGCCGTAGCGGGCCTCGAAACCGGACATGACCTCGGCGGGCATGGGCGCCCCGCCCGAGACGCACCACTGGAGGGTGGCGAGGTCGTCGACCGCGGTAGCTGCGTCGCTGAAGTGCTCCCCGTCGTGGAGGAGGGCCATGTACATGGTGGGGACGCCGCCGAAGAACGTGACGCGATGGCGGGCGATGAGCTCTCGGGCGGCAGCGGCGCTGAAGCGGGGCAGCAGCACGAGCGTGCCTCCGGTGGCGAGCACGGCGTTGTGCATGACGGTCATGCCGAAGGCGTGGAACAGCGGAAGGGCGACCAGGGCGACGGTGTCGGGCCCGAGGTCGACCAGGTGGGCGGAGACCTCGGCGTTGCTGACGAGGTTGGCGTGGGTCAACTCGGCGCCCTTGGGCTTGCCCGTGGTGCCCGAGGTGTAGAGGACGACGGCGGTGTCGTCCGCTTCCGTGGGGTGGGGCTCGTCGACGGCGGACGCTGTCGCCACAAGGGCGGTGAGGTTGAGGGCGCCGTCGGGTGCGGACAGGTCGGCCAGGTCAGGGCGGGCGACGATCACGTGCCGGACCGCCCCGGCTTGGGCCGCAGCCTCCTGCACGGTGGGCAGGAAGGCGTCCCAGGCGACGACGGCCACGGCCTGGGAGTCCTCCAGGTGGTAGGCGAGCTCTTCTGCCGTGAGGAGCACGTTCAGGGGGACGACCGGGTTCCCGGCGTAGTGGCAGCCGAAGTAGGCCACGGTGAACTGGGGGACGTTGGGCAGCAGCAGGGCCACGTGCTCGCCGGGGCGGACGCCGAGGTTGCGGAGGGCACCGGCGAACATACGGGCGAAGGTGTCGACGGTGGCGTAGTCGAGGGATCGGTCGCCGGCGATGACGGCCATGGCGGACGGTTGGCGGTCGGCGGACTGGGCGAGGATGGAGGCGAGGTTGGTGGTCATGGGCCGATCGTGCGCCCGGCCCGACGGCCTTGCCTAGGGGTTGAGGGCCCTTTGGGGGGTTGCCCCAGAGCCAAATAGGGGCTGCCCCCAGTGGGTGGCGAGGCCATTTGGGGTGACCATGCCTGTATGAGCACTTCGACCATCGCCACCCCCGCCCGCACCGCCGGCCGTGAAGCCCGCTCCGCCGCTCAGGTGGCGGCGGCCACGCCGGCCCGCCGCGAGCGCTTCGTCGACTTCCTGCGCGTCTTCTCCCTCGCCGTGGTGGTGCTCGGCCACTGGCTCATGGCCGCCGTCGAGTGGCGGGACGGCCGCCTGTCGGCCGGGAACGTCCTGGAGTCAACGCCGGACGCGCAGTGGTTGACGTGGCTGTTCCAGATCATGCCCGTGTTCTTCGTCGTCGGTGGCTTCGCCAACGCCGCGTCCTGGACCGCCACGCAGCGGGACCGAAACTCCGCCACCCCGCTCAGGGGGCCGCTCGGGCCCTACGGTCACTGGCTGAGCACCAGGCTGGCGCGGCTGGTTCGGCCCGTGCTCGCCTTCGCCCTGGTCTGGTCGGTTGCCGTCCTGATCCTGGCTGCGGCCGGTATCCAGCCTTCCGGCGTGCGGGCCGGCTCCATCGCCCAGCCCCTGTGGTTCCTCGCCGTGTACGTGGTGGTGGTGGCCATTGCGCCCGTGGCCGTGGCCGCCCAGCATCGGTGGGGCTGGACCGTCCCTGTCGCGCTGGCCGTGGGTGTTGCCGCCGTCGACCTCGCCCGCTGGCCCCTGCGCATCCCCCTCGTGGGTTGGGTCAATCTGGCCCTCGTATGGCTGTTCGCCCACCAGCTCGGAGTGGCGTAGCGGTCGGGGGCGTTTGGCTCGACCGTCCGCGCCCGTGGGCCGCGGTGGTTGCCGCCAACGGCATGGCCATGACCGTCTTCCTGTGGCACCTCACGGCCATGGTCGTGGTCGCCGCGATCTTCCTGCCCACCGGTTGGATGCCCCAGCCCGACGCGGGCTCGGCGGCCTGGTGGGCCTGGCGTCCCCTGTGGGTGGGTCTCCTGGCCACGGCCCTGGTTCCTCTGGTGGCCGTGTTCGCCCGGATCGAAGTGCGCCGGGTGGTTCCCCGAGGCGTGTCGAGCGCACGCGCCGTTGTGGCTGCCGTGCTCGTGGCCGGGGGCATGGGTTTCCTGGCTCGCCGGGGCTTCGTGGTCGGCGGCATGCCCGGCGAGCTGCCCGTGCTGGGGATCGGACTGTTGGCCGGCGGGTGGTGGCTGGTGCGGGCCCGCCCCGCAGCCCGCCCCTCGGCTGAGGGTCGAGCGGCCTGAACGGCAACGCCGCCGCCGCCCTGGTCATCGCCGTCGCCCTTCTGGGCGTGCACAACGTCGCCGCCAACCGGCTGCTGCCGGCCCGCTGGTACGTCCCGGCCAACCTGGGCACGGCGGCGGCCCTGCTCGGCCTGGCCCTGGTTTCGGGAGTAGGCCTCGACGAACTGGGGCTATCCCCGTCGGCTCTCGTTCCTGGGTTGGCGGCGGGGATCGCCGGCGGGCTCCTCGTCGTCGGCGTGATCGTCCTGGCCGCCGCCACTCCGGCCCGGCGTCTCCTGGCCGACGGGCGGATGGTGGGCGTAGGCGCGAGAGGAACCGCCTACCGGTGCCTCGTGCGCATTCCCTGCGGCACCGTCGTCCTGGAGGAGGTGGCGTTCCGGGGAGTCCTCCTCGCCCTCGTCGAGCGCTCCACCTCCACCGGCGTAGCCGTTGGGGTCAGCTCGCTCCTGTTCGGGCTGTGGCACATCCTCCCCACCCTGCCCACATTGGACGCCAACGGGCTGGCCCGTTCAGGACGCGCCCGGGTCGTCGCGGTCGCGGGGGCGGTGCTGTTCACGGCCCTGGTGGGCGTCGTCTTCTGCTGGCTGCGGTACCGGACGGGAAGCCTGGTGGCTTCCGCCCTGGTCCACGTCGCAGCCAACAGCGGAGCGACGGTCGCCGCCTTCCTCGTCCTCTGCTCCCAGCGGGCCGAACTCTGCGACAGTGATCCCACGGCTGACGAGCTGAACTACTTCTTCGCCTCGGACGATCCGGGGTCGCCGCTGGACGACCTCTTGCGCTGACGTTCGGCCCACCACTCGTCGAGCCTGCGCCTGGCCTCCTCCTCGCCCAGAGGACCCTCCTCCAGCCGCAGCTCCAGCAGGAAGGCCAGGGCCTGGCCCACGTCACGCCCGGGTGCCAGCCCGAGGTGCTCCATCACCTGGTGGCCGTCCAGGTCGGGGCGGAGGGCCTCCAGCTCCTCCCGGGTACGGAGGTCGGCGATGCGGGCTTCGAGGTTGTCCATCCGCCGGTCCAGGTCCCGGGCCTTGGCCCGGTTGCGGGTGGTGCAGTCGCAGCGGGTGAGCTCGTTGAGATCGTCCAGGAGGTCTCCGGCGTCGCGCACGTACCGGCGGACGGCGCTGTCGGTCCACGTCTCCCCGTAGCCGTGGAAGCGGAGGTGCAGCTCGACCAGCCGGCGCACGTCCTCGATCTCCTCCGCCGGATAGTGCAGGACCCGCATGCGGGCCTCGGCCATGCGGGCGCCGACCACCTCGTGGTGGTGGAAGGTGACTCCCTCGGGCCCGAAGGCCCGGGTCTTGGGCTTGCCCACGTCGTGGAGGAGGGCGGCCAGCCGCAGCACCTTGTCCGGACGCGTCTTCTCGACCACGGCGATGGTGTGGGCCAGCACGTCCTTGTGGCGCTGCACGGGGTCCTGCTCGAGGGCGAGGGCGGGAAGCTCGGGCAGGAACTCAGCGGCCAGGCCCGTGTCGAGCAGGAACCAGAGGCCCTTTCCCGGGTGCTCGACCTTCAGCAGCTTGTCCAGCTCGTCGCGGATGCGCTCGCCGGACACGATGGAGAGGCGGCTGCGGAGGGCGGTGACGGCGTCGACCAGCTCGGGGACAGGCTCGAGGTCATAGCCCGAGATGAACCGAGCGGCCCGCAACATGCGGAGGGGGTCGTCGGTGAAGGACTCCTGGGGGCTCAGGGGCGTGCGCAGGGTCCGGGCCGCCAGGTCGGAGGTGCCGCCGTGGGGGTCGATCAGCTTCAGGTCGGGAACCGACAGGGCCATGGCGTTGACGGTGAAGTCGCGGCGGGCCAGGTCCTCCTCCACGGCGTCGGCGAAGGCCACGTCGGGCTTGCGGGAGTCGGGGGTGTAGGCCTCGGCCCGGTGAGTGGTGATCTCGTAGTCCCGGGCGTCCTTGCGGGCGCCGATGGTGCCGAACCGCTTCCCCTGGGTCCACACCGCGTCGGCCCAACCCGAGAGCAGCCGCTCGATGCCGTCCGGGCGGGCGTCGGTGGTGAAGTCCAGGTCGAGCTCGTCCAGGGAGCGGTTGAGGATGGCGTCGCGGACCGTCCCCCCCACCAGGTAGAGGTGGAACCCGGCATCCGCGAACCGGTCGGCCAGAGGCGCGACCTCGTCCAGGAGGAGCTTGATGCGTTCGGGGACCACTGGTGCCGAGGCTACCGGCGCCCCCGGACGGGAGCCCCCGGCTCAGCCCAACCGCAGGCGAGCGGCGGCGGCCACCACGGCGTGGCCGGGCCCGCCCGTGGTGGGCGGCTCGCGGTCGTGGGCGACCCCGACGAGGGCGGCGACGCACGCTCCCGCCGATCGGCTGAGAGCGTCGAGGTCGTAGCCCCCCTCGAGGAACAGCACGCACCTGCCGGCCGGGGCCAGCGCCGCAGCGCGGCTGGTCAGGTCGCCGAAGTCGCCGGCCGACAGGCGCAGGGCGGTGTCCTCCAGGGGGTCGTCGCGGTGGGCGTCGAAGCCGGCCGACACCAGGACCCACGTGGGCCGGAACTCCTCCGCCGCCGGGCCCACGACGTCCTCCATGGCGGCGGCGTAGACGTCGCCGGTGGCGCCCGGGGGGAACGGGAGGTTGACGTTGAAGCCGCGGCCGGGACCGTTCCCCGTCTCCTCCAGGCGTCCGGTGAAGGGGTACAGGGGCGACTGATGCATGGAGACGTAGAGGACGCGGGGGTCGTCATAGAAGGTGTCCTGGGTTCCGTTGCCGTGGTGGACGTCCCAGTCGATGATGACCACCCGCTCGTCCCGTCCGGCCAGGACCGCGGCACACACGGCCACGTTGTTGAACAGGCAGAAGCCCTGGGCCCGACGGGCGGTGGCGTGGTGGCCCGGCGGCCGGACGGCGCAGAAGGCGCCCTGGGCCCGAGCGGCCCCCTGAGCGGGGTGGTGGGCCTGGCTGGCCTCGATCCTCTCGATGGCGTCGAGGCCGGCTCCCGCGGCCACGAGAGCAGCGGCACAGGAGCCGGGGCCGGCGCCGGTGTCGAGGTCGAGGGCTCCTCCTCCCCGCCGGCAGAAACCCTCGAGGGCCTCGATGTAGCGGGGGTCGTGCACGAGGGCCAGCTCCTCCCGCAGGGCAGCACGGGGCTGGACCCACTGGACGGCGTCACCCAGGGCGGCGGCCTCGATGCCTTTGACGACGGCCTCCAGGCGCGACGGGCGCTCGGGGTGGCCGCGGCCGGAGTCGTGCCCGGCGCAGGCAGGATGGTGCTCGACCAGCACGGGCACGGAGGCCGACGGTACTCGGGCGACGGCTGCGTCTGGATGCGGGCGGCCTATTCTTTCTCGACGTGTCCGTCCGGTCCGATGTCCTGGAGTGGGGCCGGGAGCGCGTTCGGGTGGGCCCGTGGCGGAGCGACGGCCAGCTCGCCATCCTCACCCCCACCAGCGAGGGCCCCCCGCCGTCGCCCCAGTTCCTCCGCCGGTGCCTGGACGAGCTTCTCTCCGCCGGCTACAGGGGCGTTGTCACCGCGGCGCTGACGCCTCCCGAGCAGGCGCCGTTCCTGGCCGTGGGCTTCCATGAGCACGAACGGCTCCGGCTTCTGAGCCACAACCTCGACCATCTTCCTCCCGCTCCCGACGCTCCCCTGAGGCGCGCCCACGAGGCGGACCGTCTGGCCGTGCTCAGAGTGGACGCGGTCGCCTTCCGTCCGTTCTGGCAGCTGGACGAGTGGGGGCTCCAGGACGCCCTGTCGGCCACGCCTGTGGCCCGCTTCCGGGTGGTCGTCGATACCCAACCGGAACGGTCCGAGCGGGTGGCGGGGTACGCCATCTGCGGTCGGACCCAGCGGCGGGGCTACGTGCAGCGCCTGGCCGTGGACCCGGCATACCGGGGTCGGGGCTGGGGGCAGGCGCTCACCCTCGACGGCCTTCGCTGGATGCGCCGGCGCGGCGTTGAGCGGGCCGTGGTCAACACCCAGCTCGACAACGACGCGGCCTACGCCCTCTACCTCAGGCTGGGGTTTCGGGAGGAACGGTGGGGGCTGGCCGTCCTCCGCCAGGACTTCGCGTGAGACGGACCGCCGCGGTCGTCGCTTCGCTCCTGGTGGGCTCGCTCCTGGTGTGGATCGGCCCTCCGGGCGCCAGCGCCGGCGCCTCTCAACCGCAGCCGCCCCGGACCCGCCTCTCGCTCAGCGCCCAGACGTCAGCCGTCGTCCCCGGCGGCGACTTCACCCTGCGCCTGCGCGTCGACCGGGCCAACCTGCCGGCATCGGCCGAGCTGGCGGTGACCGTCTTCCGGTCGGTCCGCACCCGGTCGGAGTTCGTCGAGACCGTCCAGGACCGCATCGCCCGACCGGCGGTGGCACCCGCAACCGTCTTCCCGGTCGCTTCACTGCCGGTCGACTCGACCGGTGAGGTCACCGTCAGGATCCCGCTGCAGGATCCGAACCAGCCCGCCGAGCCGGGGCGGATCGACCTCGACGTAGACGAAGGAGTCTTTCCCGTCCGGGTGGACCTGCGGGCGCGGGGCGGCAACTCCCTCGAGCGGTTCGTCACCCACCTGATGCAGTTCTCGGCCGGGCGGGGCGACACCAAGTTGGGCATGGCCCTTGTCCTCCCCCTCTACGCCAGCACCGGCCTCCCGGCCGACGGGCCGCGAGAGCTGGAGGGGTTGGACGAGATCCTCGGAGTGGCCCAGGCCCTGGAGGCGACGCGGAGCCTGCCCTTCTCCGTGCAGCTGTCGCCCGAGACGGTGGCCACCCTCGCCTCCAGCAGCGAGGAAGAAGCGGCGCAAACCCTGGAAAGCCTGCGCCGGGTCGCCGTTGACCATCCCGTCCTCGCCGCCCCCTACGTTCCCATCAGCCTTCCCGGACTGCTCGCCGCCGACCTCGAGGATGAGGTGGAGATCCAGCTGACCAAGGGCATTGCCGTGGTCGGGGACGCCCTCCGCACCCGGCCTGAGATCCGGACGTGGAACGCCACCGAGCCCCTGGATCCGCTCTCCGTGGACTACCTCGTGGAGCGGGGCGTGGAGCGGATCCTGGCCCCCGACGCGGCCCTGGAGGCGGTCGACGACCTGAGCGTCACCCTCGCCCGGCCGTTCGCGCTGGGCGGTGAGGAGGCCGACGTCCCGGCGGCGGTGACCGATGGGGGGCTGACCGCGCACTTCAACGACAGCGCCAACCAGGTCCTCCAGGCCCATCACCTCCTGGCCGACCTGGCCGTGCTGTGGATGGACGCGCCGGGCGACACCCGGCGGGCGGTGGTGGCGGCGGCTCCGAGGGAGTGGCGGGCGAATCGCCCCTTCCTCGAGGCCCTGGCTGGCGGCCTGGCCCAGAGCCCGGTGACCGAGGCCCTCTCCCTGGACACCCTCTTCTCCTCGGCCGAGCCGGCCCTGACCGACCGGGGGACGCCCCTGGTGCGCCAGCCGGCGGCCGTGATTGCCGCCGCCGCGGTGCTGGGCGACGTCGTCGCCGACGTGCGCCAGGCGCGCCGCCGTCTGACGTCCCTCGGCTCGATCCTGGGCCCGGCCCTTCCCGCCTCGCAGCTGATGGAGGAGAGGCTGCTGGTGGCCCAGTCGAGCGACCTGCGGGCGACCCGCCAGCGCCAGGCCTACCTGAACGCGGTGGAGACGGGGATCGCCGACCAGCTGGAGGCCATCCAGATGCCTCAGGGCGCCTCGATCACCCTGACCGACCGCCGCGGCCAGATCCCGGTCACGTTCCAGAACCGGACGGGCTCCCCGGCCCGGGTGGTGGTGAAGGTCCAGAGCGACAAGCTGGAGTTCCCCGAGGGCGATACCCGTCCTCTGGACCTGGCCCGCCGCAACACCACCGAGCGGTTCACCGTCGTGGCCCGGACGTCGGGCGCGTTTCCGTTGCGCATCACCATGACGTCGCCCGACGGCAACCTGGTCGTCGGCGGCGGCCGGCTGACCGTCCGGTCGACGGCCGCTTCCCGGGTGAGCTTGTTCGTGTCCGCCGGCGCGGCCCTGTTCCTCGCCCTCTGGTGGGGCCAGCACGTGGTGCGGGGCCGGCGGGCCCGCCGACTCGTCCCCTCCTGAGGCGCGGCTCGGCCGCCAGGGTCGCCCGGGCCCTGGCCCCCTAGACTCCTCGGCCATGGCCGGTGTCAAAGTGGTGACCGACAGCAGCTCAGACCTCCCCGCCGAGCTGGCCGAGCGCCACGACATCTCCGTCGTCCCGTTGAGCATCCGCTTCGGCGAGGAGGAGTTCGTCGACCGCCGGGACCTCACCCCGGCCGAGTTCTGGGCGCGGTGCGCCCAGTCCCCCGTCCTCCCCGAGACGTCCGCACCCTCGCCGGGCGCCTTCGAGCAGGTCTTCCGAGCCGCGGCCGAGGCCGGGGCCGACGGGGTGATCTGCGTCAACATCTCGGCCAAGCTCTCGGCCACGAGCCAGTCGGCCCAGGCCGCGGCCCAAGCCGTCGCCGACCTGATCCCGGTGCGAGTGGTCGACTCCCGCTCGGCGACCCTCGGCCTGGGAATGACCGTGCTGGAGGCCAGTCGCCTGGCCGCCGAGGGCAAGACCCTGGACGAAGTGGTGGCGGGCGCGGAGAACGCCATCGAGCGGACCCGGGTGTTCGGCACCCTCGACACCCTGGAGAACCTCAAGAAGGGCGGTCGCATCGGTGGGGCCCAGGCCCTGCTCGGCTCTCTCCTGTCGATCAAGCCGGTCATCGAGGTCAAGGACGGGGCGGTGGAGCCCGGCCCCAAGCAGCGGACCCGCTCCCGGGCGCTCGCCTACCTGGTCGACAAGGTGGCGGCCGAAACGGGCGGGATCGACCAACTGGGCGTCATCCACGGGGCGGCACCCGACCTGAACCAGTTCCTCGACATGCTCTCGGCTCACTTCCCCCGGGAGAAGATCGTGGTCGGCGACATCGGTCCCGTCGTCGGGGCCCACACCGGGCCCCGGACCATCGCCGTCGCCTACCAGGTGAGCTAATTCCTGCGGCGGGCACGCGGATGCTTCGCATCCGGGGTGGGATGGCCGAGGTCTGGGAGGCCACCGACGACATCCTCGGGCGCCCGGTGGCGGTCAAGGTGCTCCTCCCCCATCTGGCCAGTGACCAGTCCTTCTTGGAGCGCTTCCGCCGGGAGGCCATTTCCGCCGCCCGTCTCGCCCATCCGAACGTGGTCGCCACCTTCGACACCGGCATCGACGACGGCGTGGCCTACATCGTCATGGAGCTGGTCGACGGGCAGACCCTCCACTCCGTCCTGGCCACTACGGGCACCCTGAACCCGCTCCGGGCCGTGGCCATCGCCCTCCAGGTGGCGGCGGCCCTGGAGTACGCCCACGCCCACGGCGTCGTCCACCGCGACATCAAGCCCGGGAACATCCTCCTGTGTGACGACGAGCGGGTGAAGGTCGCCGACTTCGGCATCGCCAAGGCGGCGGCCCCGCCCGGCGGGGACGCCCCCCGTTTCTCCGGCGACCTGACCCAGAGCGGAGCCGTCATCGGCACGGCCAAGTACCTGTCTCCCGAACAGGTGAACTCCGATCCCGTCGACGGACGGGCGGACCTCTACGGCTTGGGCGTCGTCCTCTACGAGATGTTGTGCGGACGGGCGCCGTTCGCGGGTGAGTCGGACATGGCCGTGGCCATCCAGCACCTGTCGGCCGTCCCGGTGAGCCCTCGTCAGCTGCAGCACGGGATCCCCCGGCCGCTTGAGGCCGTCGTGCTCCGCTGCCTGGAGAAGTCCCCCGACGACCGCTATCCCGACGCAGCCGCCCTGCAAACCGCCCTCCTGGCCGTCGATCTGCAGCCGGACGACGCCGAGCCGCTCGTCGTCCGGGAGCGAACTCCTCCCCGCGGGATGCCGGCCCCGACCTTCCCCCGTCGGGAGAAGCGGTCGTGGCGCTACCCGGTGGGCATCATCGTGACCGTGGCCGCCACCCTGGCGGTCTTGGGCGTGATCTTCGCCAACACCGACGCCGGCCAGAGAGCCTTGAACCGCGACTCCGACGATGGCGCGCAGGGGGCGAACCTGGCCATCCTGTCGCCCCTCGCCTTCGATCCTCCGCCCGGAAGCGGGATCGAGCACGACGAAGAGCTCCCGTTCCTGCACGACGGTGACCCGGCCACGGCCTGGAGCACCGAGAGTTACTCCACGTCCGACTTCGGGGGGCTGAAGGACGGCGTCGGGACGGTCGCGGTGCTCGACGGCGTCCATCGCCTGCGCAGCCTCTCGGTGACTTCGGCCAGCAACGGCTGGAGCGCCCGCGTCTACGTGGCCGACGGGCCCAAGGCGACCCTGGACGAGTGGGGTGAGCCGGTGGCATCCAAGTCCGGCATCAGCGCCGATATCACGACCTTCTCCCTGTCCAACCGCCAGGGGTCGGCCGTGCTCCTGTGGATCACCGACCTGGGCCCCGCCAACCAGGTTGCGGTGGGAGAGGTGCGGATCTCGGGCTGAGGGTCGGTACCCTGCGGGCATCAGCATCTCCGGTACGCCCGACGATCGTGAGCTGGTAGCGGCGGCTCAGGGTGGGGACCGCAACGCCCTCGACTCCCTGCTCAGGCGGCACTACGACCGGCTCTACGCCGTCTGCCGGAGGTTGACGGGAGACGACGCCGACGCCGCCGACGCCTGCCAGGAGGGGCTGATGGCCATCGTACGGGGGCTCCCCCGCTTCGACGCCCGCGCCGCCTTCGGGACATGGGCCTACCGGGTGGTCACCAACGCCGCCCTCGACGAGCTCCGCCGGCGCCGGCGGAGACCCGACCCCGGATTGCCGGAGGAAACCGCCGGCTCGGCCAACCCTGCCGCCGCGGCGGCAGGGACGGACCACGCGGCCGAGACGGCCGCCAGGCTGGACGTGGACGCCGCCCTGGCCACGCTGTCCCCCGAGTTCCGCGCCGCCGTCGTTCTGCGGGACCTGTGTGGCCTCTCCTACGAGGAGATCGCCGAGGCGCTGGACATCCCGCCGGGCACTGTCCGGTCCCGGATCGCCCGGGCTCGGGGGGCCCTGGGTCCTCTGCTGGCGGGCGACGGGAACCCGCCACCCCCTCACCGTCGTCCAAGTGAGCAACGATGACCGAACACCCGGATCTGGAAACGCTGAGCGCGTCGCTCGACGGAGAGGAACTGGGCATGGGCGCGGCCACCCACCTGGAGACGTGCGCCGCCTGCCGGGACCGCCTGGTCGAGCTGCGGGCTGTCCAGCGGGCGGTGGGCCGGCCTCCCGAGCGGGGAGCCGCGCCGGGAGTGAGGGACCGCGCCATCGCCCGGGCCCTCGACGTCACCGCCGAATGGGCAGGACCCGAGCGAGGGCAGCCCGAGCCCGCCTCCCCAACCGCACCCGCTACTCCCTGGCCGCCGGCCCGCAAGGCCCAGCCCGAGCGGCCGGAGCGGCCCTCCACGGGCACGCGCTGGTGGCTCACGGGTTCGGCGGCGGCCGCCCTGGTGCTGGTGGTGGCGCTCACGGCCGGGCTGGTGAGCCGCGGCTCAGGAGGAGGAGGCGGCAGCGACACCGCCCTCAGCGGAGGGCCAGGCGATCGGGCCGTGCAAGGGGAGTCGGCGGAGGTCCCCGCCGTTGCGCCCGAAAGCATGCTCGACGGAGGAGACCTGGGCGACGTGTCCGACGTGGCCACCCTCCGGGCCCGGGTCGGGCAGGCGCCGACGCGGAACGCCCAGCCTGCACCCGCAGCAGGAGGGTCGGTCGGAGCCATGGCCGACAGCGCCACGCCTACGGCCCGGATCGTCGGGACCAGGGTGTGCGAGATCGAAGCCCGGGCGGCGCGTCCACAGGTCGGGCTGGTCGTCTACGCGGCCACCGTCCGGTACCGGGGAACCGCGGCCGTGGTCCTGGGGTTCGCCGACCAGGTCGGCGGGTCGCCCGTCACCCTTCTGGTTCTGGCTCCCGGCGAGGGCTGCCGGCTGCTGGCCGAGTCCACCCCGCCCTGAGACCGGCGGCCACGGCCGCCAGTCCCACCGCGACCCACCCCTCCCCCGGGAGGAACGAGAGGTCGTGGCCGCTGGAGATCCAGGCCGACCAGACCATCGCGGCCAGGGCCAGGACAGCACAGCCGCCGGCAAGAACGGCTCGCGGCGCCCGGGCGCCGGCGACGGCCAGGGCGGCCTCCGCCATGAAGAACCCCAGCACGGGGCCGGAGACGAGGATGGGCAGCCCCGAGAAGGTGTACTCCCCCAGGACCACCGCCCCCAAAGCTCCGACAACGGCGGCCGCTCCCACGGCAAGGATGGGACGCACCGGGCAAGGGTAGGCTCGGGGGTCAACGCCTGGCTCGACTTGGGCGCGGAAAGGAGAGCGGGTGGCGGACGACGGAATGGGCCGGACGGGGGTCACGGGAACGGGAACGAGTTCGGCCGCCGGACCCGGACCTGGGCCTGCGCCTGGGACTGGCCCCCGGCCCGCGCCGGCCGCCAGCTCGGCCACCGGCGACTGGGCCAGCGAAACCGCGGATCGCCTGGACCAGCTGGTCACCACCATCCGGTCGCAGACGACCGACCGGATCCTGTGGCTGGCCCGCCTGCTCGTCTTCGGCCTGCTGGCCGCCATCATGGGCGTGATGGCCCTAGTGCTGGTGGTTGTCGCCCTGGTCGCGGTCAGCTCATGGTCACCACCGAGGTGGAGAACTACCCGGGCTTCATCGACGGCATCCAGGGACCGGAGCTCATGGCCAACTTTCGCGCTCAGGCCGCCCGATTCGGGGCCCAGTTCATAACTGCCAAGGTCACGCGGGTGGACCTCTCGTCCCGCCCGTTCGGAATCTGGGTGGGCGACGAGGAGTACCGGGCCCGATCGGTGATAGTCGCCACCGGCGCCCAGTCGCGCATGCTGGGTCTGGAGTCGGAGAGGAGCCTCATCGGGCGGGGTCTTTCCACGTGTGCCACGTGTGACGGGTTCTTCTTCCAAGAGCAATGGATCGCCGTCGTGGGGGGAGGCGACTCGGCCATGGAGGAGGCGCTGTTCCTCACCAAGTTCGCCGACCGGGTCACCGTCATCCACCGGCGGGACGCCCTGCGGGCCTCCAAGATCATGCAGGAGCGGGCGTTCAAGAACGAGAAGATCGACTTCGTCTGGGACTCGACCGTGGTCGAGCTGTTGGGCGACAAGCGCCTCGAAGGGGCCAAGGTCCGCAACCTGAAGACGGGCGAGGAAACGGTGCTGGACGTGACCGGGCTCTTCGTCGCCATCGGGCACGTCCCCAACACGGGCGTTTTCGTCGGCCAGCTGGAGCTGGACGAGGGCGGGTACGTCCTGACCAGCACCGGTACGGCGACGAGCGTGGACGGGGTGTTCGCGTGCGGCGACGTTCAGGATCACGTCTACCGCCAGGCCATCACCGCCGCCGGCTCGGGATGCATGGCCGCCATCGACGCCGAGCGCTGGCTCGAAGCGCAGCCCCACTAGGCCTCGGTGGCGGCGCCCGGCCGGCACGGCCCGGCGTGGGGCAGGGGCCCCACGCTCGGGAGGAGGTGGGGATGGGGGCCCCACCGGGAAAATGGGTACGGGAAATAGGCATCACTTGTGAAGCGTTCCACTATGAGCACGGGGCCCACAGGCCCGAACCGAGGAGCAAAGCACGATGGGAACAGGGATCACCGAACTGACGGATGTCACCTTCGACGAGGAGGTGGGCGCCTCCGACGTGCCGCTGGTGGTTGACTTCTGGGCCGAGTGGTGCGGACCGTGCCGCATGGTCGCCCCCGTGCTCGAGGCCATCGCCAACGAGAACCAGCATCCCCACCCTCCTGGTGTTCAAGGACGGCGTGCTCAAGAAGCGGATGGTGGGCGCCAAGGGCAAGAACCAGCTGCTCACGGAGCTGGCTGAGTTCCTGTAACCGCTCGGTTCTCCACAGCTTGAGCGCAATCTGTGGAGAACGATCCGGTCAGGCGGCGATTTCCGCCGGCCGGCATTTCTGGCAGGGTCGGTAACCCGCCCTACTGGCTTCCGCCGCCGATCGGAACGTCTGGACGTTATCCTTCCCGATCCGCCTGGCGGCATGGCACGTCGGCAGGCAGAAGATCGACGTGCTGGTGCTGCCCACGTAACGCACCCCGGATCCGGCCAGGCGGTGCAGCTCGGGGAGGTTGACGCCTTCGACGGTCAAGAGCCGCTCCTTCATGGGCGTGCCCAGGGCATAGTTGCCGATCCGACCGTCGGAGCGCACCACGCGGTGACAGGGAATGAGAACCGGTACCGGATTGCGGCCCAAGGCGGTGCCGACCGCCCGGACCGCGGCGGGCTGTCCGACCTCCCGCGCCACCCACGCGTAGGGACGGACCTCCCCCGGCGGGATCTCCGCCGTCTTTCGCAGTACGGCCTGCTGGAAGGGCGACAGCCCGCTCAGGTCGTAGCGCAGGCTGGCGGGGGACCGGCCGCTCTGTAGGGCCTGGGCGAGGCCGGCCGGCGCTCTGGACGCGGAGCGGAGCGGACGACCGGGCCACCGGGCGGAGAACGCCCTCCGGAAGCCGGCCTCGTCATCACCGGTCTCCAGCATGCTGATCCCCCGGTCGTTGAAGGCGACGTACAGGCGTCCGAGCGGGCTGTCGACGACCACGAACCGGTCCCCCACCTCCAGAGCCGCTCCGATCCGGTCGAGCACCGCGGCCGGGGCGGGCTCGCGCAGGCGCGTCAGGGCCTCGACCAGGGCCGGTTCGTCGATGGCCACGTGTCCTTCGTTGCTCATGTGTCCTCCCGAGTGAGTCCTTCGATCTCCAGGTCCACGCGCAGCGCGGCCAGGCCCCTCGAGACCTGGGCCTTTACCGTGCCCACGGGCCGGCCCAGGATGGTGGCGGCCTCGGCCGTCGCGCAGCCGGCGATGTGCCGCAACACCACCGCCTCCCGCATGGGTACGGGGAGACGGTGCAGGGCCGATGCCAGCCTGGCCTGCACGTCGCCCCGCTGGGCGGCGGCGTCGGGCCCGGGTGCGGGGTCGGGCCGGTCGACGAGGCCGGTGTTGTCGCCCCGGGGGTTCCGGACCTCTGTACGTACGTGGTTGCGCGCCACGTTGAGGGCGATGGTGAGCAGCCACGGTCGAACCTGGAGGGCTCTCCGGCGTTCGGGCTCGTAGTCGTGCAAGGCCCGGTAGGCCCGTACGAACGCCTCCTGGGTCACGTCCTCGGCCGCTTCCCGGCCGCACAGACGGAGGGCCAGGCTGTAGACGGGGCCGGCCAGGCCGGACATGAGGCCGGGGAACGCCCCGTGGGGGTCGTCGGCCAGGTCGTCGGTCAGGCTGGCATCAGCGGAGCGGTGCACCACAGGAAAGAACACCGCGAGAGCGGGAACGGTTGCAGCCGGGACCTGGTTTGACGATGAGTGGTCGGGTGACCGCGCTACGTGGCCGCAGCCTGGTCGCGACGGCCAGTCATGGCTCGGTAGATCCGCTCCAGGTCCTCTAGGTCGGCGAACTCGATGACGACCCTGCCCTTGCCGCCCCGCATGTCCACCTTGACCCGGGTGTCGAGGCGATCGGCCAGGAGCTCCTCCAGCTCGAGCAGCCCAGGCGGACGCAAGCCGCTGGACCCGGTCGTGCCGACGGCCCGGATGGCCGGGCCCGGCGCGGCGTCGCCGTGGTGACGCGCCGCTTCCTCGACGGCCCGCACCGACAGTCCTTCGGTCACCGTCCGCCGAGCGAGGCCCTCTTGGAAGGTCCGGTCGGGCGTCGACAACAGGGCTCGGGCGTGGCCTGCGGTCAGCTGTCCGTCGGCCAGCAGGCGCTGGACGGCCGGCGGTAGCTGGAACAGCCGCAAGGTATTGGAGATGG
Source organism: Actinomycetota bacterium (assembly GCA_020200615.1). The sequence continues at coordinate 19,617 of JAIVIH010000010.1, forward strand.
CGGCCCGGCTCTTGCCCACCCTGGCCGCCAGCTCGTCGTGGGTGAGGTTGAAGTCCTCGATGAGCTGCTGGTAGGCGGCGGCCTCGTCCATGGGACTGAGGTCTTCCCGCTGCACGTTCTCCACCAGGGCCTGCTCGAGCGACGAGGTGTCGTCGGCCATGCGGACGATGGCGGGGATGGTGGCCAGCCCCGCCCGCCGGGCCGCCCGCCACCTCCGCTCCCCCGCGATCAGCTCGTAGTTATCCCCGCCTGTGGCCCGCACCAGGACGGGCTGCAGGACGCCCAGCTCCCGCACCGACGCCGTCAGCGCGCCCAGCGCCTCCTCGTCGAAACGGGTGCGCGGCTGTCTCCGGTTGGCGGTGATGGCCGACACCGGAAGCTCGCGGAACGCGGACTCGTCGCCTTCGTTCGTGTGGGGGGGGATGAGGGCGTCGAGCCCCCTACCCAGACCGCCGCGGCGCGCCACCGCTCACCTCCTTGGCCAGCTCCCGGTAGGCGATTGCGCCCCGGGAGGCGGGATCGAAAACGCTGATGGGTTGCCCGAACGAGGGCGCCTCCGAAAGGCGCACGGTCCTGGGCACGACGTTGCGGCACACCTTGGCCCCAAAGTGGCTCCGGACCTCCTTGACCACCTGGTCGGCGAGCTTGGTCCGGGCGTCGTACATGGTCAGGACGATGGTGCTGAGCTCGAGGCGGGGGTTGAGGTTGCTCTGCACCAGGCCCACGTTGCGCATGAGCTGCCCGAGGCCTTCGAGGGCGTAGTACTCACACTGGATGGGCACCAGGATCTCGGCCACCGCGGCCAGGCCGTTGATGGTGATAAGGCCGAGGGACGGCGGGCAGTCGACGAGGACGAAGTCGTAGTCGTCACCCAGCCGCTCGATGGCCCGCCGGAGGCGCAGCTCCCGGCTGAAGGCGGGCACGAGCTCGATCTCAGCGCCGGCCAGGTCGATGGTGGCGGGGGCCACGAACAGGTTCCGCACGTCCGTCGGCTCGACACAGTCCTCCATGGGCGTCTCGCTCATGAGGACGTCGTAGATGGAGGCCGTGAGGTTGCGGGCGTTGATCCCCAGGCCCGTGGTGGCGTTGCCCTGGGGGTCCAGGTCGACGACCAGAACGCGATAGCCCAGGTCAGCGAGGGCGGCGCCCAGGTTGACGGCCGTGGTGGTCTTGCCCACGCCGCCCTTCTGGTTGGCGATGGCGATGGTGCGGGGGAGCGGTCGGGCCTGGTAGCGGACGGGCCCGGGAGGACTGGCGGGTGCCACCGGCTCGGGCCCGGCCTCGGGAGGATCGGCCAGCGCCCGCTCGAGCACCGCCGCCGGCTCCCCTACCGGGGCCGGCTCGGCGACCGGGACCGGCTCAGCGACCGGGACCGGCTCAGCCACCGTCCCCTCGGGCACGGGCGCGGGGTCAGCGGCCTCCCCGCCAGCGGGTTCCGGGTCGAGGGGAGGGGCCGGGGGTTCCCACCACCCGTCCGGGCGTTCGGCCGGATCTGGTTGCACGTCGGTTTGGCCCTCCGGAGGCGGGGGAGCAGGTCCGGGACCAGGGCCGTCGCCCGCAGGGTCAGTCAGGGCGGCCTGGATGGCGGCGCCCTCGTGCTCCGCGCCGGTCTCCGGGAAGCTGTCGGTTGGAGCGGACGGCACCGGCCCGAGATACGCCGGAAGTGCCTCGCCTGCTCCAACAGGAGCGGGAGGGTCGGGCCGAGCAGGAGGACGCCACCCGACCTCGAAGTCGGTCACTGAGATCTATTGTCCTCCGGTCTCCCCTGACTATCAAGTACCGGGTTTGTTTCACGTGAAACGTCAACCGCGGGGTTGGGGAAGAGCGGTCGCTTGCGGGGAACGCCCCGGCGTCGTGGAAACCGGTCGGGGCAGGCGGTCACCTGCCTGAGCAGCATGAACGAGGCACCCTCCGATGCCGTTCGGCCCTCCGGTTGGAGCCCCAGCGGCTCCAACGCATCGGGAGGCCAGCGGTCGACAGAAGGGTCGGGCGGCTCGCTGACCACCAGACGTCCGCCCACCGCCAGCAGGGGAGCGGCGCACTCGGCGGTTATCGCCGGAGGTCCGAATCCTCGGGCTGTCACCAACTCGTAGCCGCCCCGATGGTCGGGATCCCGACCTGCGTCCTCCGCCCGTTCACAGACCACGCCCACCCGCGGGGACAACCCCATCTGTTCGGCGGCCATCCTCACGAATCCTGCGCTTCGCTGGCGGCTGTCCAGGAGCGTCCACCGGCTTTCCGGCCAGGCCAGGGCCAGGACCAGGCCGGGAACGCCAGCCCCCGTTCCCAGGTCGAGGGCCCGCCCCGAGGGTGGATCTCCTACGGCCCGGGCCATGGCCAGGGTGTGGAAAACCTGGGGCCCGACGGGGCCAGGGCCCGTCAGTCCCTGGCGCTGGGCCTCCTCGAGCAGGTCGAGTACCCGGCGCAGGACCTCAGGGGCTACCGCGGCGGTCATCGTCTCCCGAATGGGCGGACCGCGGGCGGCCCCAGAGCGGGCCGACGCCAGTGGTCGTACGAGCGCCCCCGCCCGTAGGGACCCTCAGGAAGAGCCGTCCGTCGGGGCGATGACCACCCGGCGGCGCGGTTCCTCGCCCTCGGAGCTGGTGCTCACCCCGTCGATGGCGTTGATGGTGTCGTGGACAACCTTGCGGTCGGCGGGGGGCATGGCCTCCAGGACACAGGCCACGCCGCTCTCCAGGACCTGGGTGGCAACGCCGGTGGCGAAGCGCTCCAGGGCCCGACGCCGGGCCTGGCGGTAGCCGGTGATGTCGACGACGATGCGGCTCGCTCGCCCGCGCGATTTCCGCTGGACGACGGTCCGGGTCAGCTCCTGGACCGCGCTCAAAGTCTGTCCTCGGGGACCAATGAGAAGGCCCAGACCCTCGCCTTGGACGGCAAGCTCGACCGTGTCCTCGTCCAAATCACGCTGCTCGACGGTGAACGGAGCGCCAAAGGTCTCCAGCAGGCCGGTCAGGAAGCCCTCGGCCACCTCCACCTCGTCTGCGTCCGGACCATCCACGGCCGACTCGCTGTCGATGACCTCCACCCGCGCCTCCCGTACGTCGATCTTCGGACTTGCCTCACGTTCGGGCGCCGGCTTGCGCGTCCGACGCCTTTCCCGCCGCTCCACCTTCGGCCGGGGCGCACTGGGCAGAACCCGCGCCCGCACCCGCGCTTCCGACCGCAACCGGCCAAACAATCCCGCCTTGGGCTCTTCGACGATTTCGAACTCGGCGTCGGCCTCGTCCACACCCAGCTGGTCAAGGGCGGCATCCTTGGCCTCTTCGACCGTCTTACCTGTGACTTCAACCCATTCCATGAGCTACTTCCCCTTCCGGGAGTTGCCGCGCGTGGGCCGGGAACGTCCCTGGGGCGCGGTGCCCTTGGCCTGAGCCCGCCCCTTACCCGGGGGGGTCGCCCTTCCGTTCGGCGATCCCGACGAGCGGCTCGAACCGGCGCCTCCGGCAGTGGTGGCTTGCCCGCGGCAGGCTTCCGGGGGCGACCACCCCGCTCAGAAGGCCGCTCGGGCCCAGGCTTGGCGTTGCCGCCGGACTTCGGCGGTGTGGGCCTGCCCTTTCCCGCCTTGGGAGCCTTGGCCGCCCGAGCGGGCCGGCCCGCCTTGCCCCCGCCGCCCTCGCCCTTGCCTTTGCCGTTGCCGTCGGCAGCGGGATCCAGTTCGTCCTTGGCCGGCCGGTCGGACTTGCCACCCGAGCCCGACTCCGCCGCTTCGCGGGCCTCCCGGCGCCGGAAGAGCACCGCCTGCTGGCCGATCTGCCAGACGTTCGACACGAAGAAGTACAAGACGACGCCGGCGGGGATGCTCCAGGAGATCAACCCCAGGAAGGCGGGAAAGATCTTGCCCATGATCTGGACCTGGGTGTTGATCGCGTCCTTGGGCAGGCGGGACGTCATCTGTCGCTGCTGGAACATCCCGGTGGCGATGACCAGGCCGATGACCAGGAGGTAGGGGAGGATCTTGGGGAACGAGCCGACCTTGGACGCTGCCTGGGCCAGGTCCATCCCGAAGGACTGCATCTTTCCCCCGGACTCGCTCAGCGCCTGGTAGAGGTCGCTGTTCACGGGGATGTGCTTGGGAACGGGCCGGCCCAGGCCGAGGATGAGCCGGTAGAGGACGATGAACAGGGGCATCTGCAGGAGCAGGGGGAGGCACCCGGCCAGGGGGTTGACGTTGTGCTCCTTGTAGAGCTTCATCAGCTCTTCGTTGCGCTTCTGCGGCTCCGTCTTGTACTTGGCCTGCAGCCGCTTCAACTCAGGCTGGATCCGCTGCATCTCCTGCTGGGACTTCACCTGCTTGGCCACCAGCGGCATCCGCAGGATGGAGACGGCCACCGTGAGCAGCATGATCGCCACCCCGAAGGACGGGATGACGGCGTAGACGGCAGCCAGCACCCCTCCGAAGGCGGCGTAAAGGGGATCGAGGATCCAGAACTTCTCGGCCGCGAAGATCATGCCCGGCCTCCCAGGGCCCGAGCGGCCCTCTGAGCGGAGTGACCGGCCCGAGCGGCCCCCTGAGCGGAGTGACCGGCCCGAGCGGCCCCCTGAGCGGAGTGACCGGCCCGAGCGGCCCTCTGAGCGGAGTGACCGGCCCG
>JAIVIH010000460.1 GCA_020200615.1 Actinomycetota bacterium
TCGGGCCGACCCTCACGTGAAAGAGATCAGATGAGAGCGATCATTTGCCGCAGCTACGGACCTCCCGACGACGTCTTGCAGCTCGCACACGTCGCCGACCCTGCCGTCGCGGACGACGAGGTGCTCGTGCGCGTCCACGCGACATCCATCAACCCCGCCGACTGGCACATTGTGCGGGGCACCCCGTCCATCTCCCGCTTGCAGTTTGGCTTGCGCAGGCCCAGCCTCGGAGTCCCGGGGTGCGATGTCGCGGGCCGGGTCGACGCCGTTGGCAAGAGCGTCACGATGCTCCGCCGCGAAGACGAAGTGTTCGCCAGTTCGTTCATGCACTGGTTCGGCGCCTTCGCCGAACGAGTGTCGGTTCCCGAGAGCCTCGTGGCTCGGAAGCCATCCAACCTCACCTTCGAGGAGGCAGCCGCAGTGCCGCTCGCCGCGTCCACAGCCCTGCAAGGCCTGCGCGATCACGGGCACATCGAAGCGGGCCAGAGCGTCCTGATCGTCGGCGCTTCAGGAGGTGTCGGGACATTCGCGGTGCAGATCGCCAAGGCGCTGGGCGCTGAGGTGACCGGCGTCTGCAGCACGAGGAACACGGACATGATCCGATCCCTGGGCGCCGACCACGTCATCGACTACACCAAGGCCGATTTCGCTGACGGCAGCCGGCGCTACGACCTCATCCTCCAAGCCGCCGGCACCCACTCAGCGAGGGCCTGCAGGCGGGCGCTGACCGCTGACGACACGCTCCTGCAGGTCAGCGGCACCTCCGACAACCGCTGGATCGGACCACTGGATCGCATCATCACCGGACGCCTGCTGTCACCCCTTGTGAGCCAGACGATCAGCAGCTTTACGGTGCGCCCGAACCGTGAGGATCTCGACTTCCTCAGGACCCTCATCGAGGCCGGCAAGGTCAACCCGATCATCGACCGGACCTACTCGCTCACCGACATCCATGACGGCATCCGACACGTCGAAGAGGGCCACGCCCGCGGCAAGGTCGTCATCACTGTCGGTGCCAAGACCGCGAACGTCTAATCGAAAGGACCCCGTTAGCTATGACACTCCTTCGGAACTTTCCTGGCCCCGCGCCGGCCGCCGCCGATCGGGCGGTGGCGGCCCGGGCCGTCAGCGCGACCAAGACCTACGGTAAGGGCGAAGGAGCGGTGGTCGCCCTCGATCGGGTCGACGTGGCCTTCGCCGCCGGCGCCTTCACCGCCATCATGGGCCCCTCCGGCTCGGGCAAGTCCACCCTGATGCACTGCCTGGCCGGGCTCGACGAGCTCACCACCGGGCAGGTGCTCATCGGCGACGTCGACCTCACCACCCTCAACGACAAGCACCTCACTCTCCTGCGCCGGGACAAGATCGGCTTCATCTTCCAGGCCTACAACCTGGTGCCGACCCTCACCGCCCTGGAGAACATTACCCTTCCCATGGACCTGGCCGGGCGGAAGGCGGACCCGGCCTGGCTCGACCAGGTGGTGGACACCATCGGCCTCAGGGACAGGTTGCAGCACCGGCCCAGCGAGCTGTCCGGCGGCCAGCAGCAGCGGGTGGCGGTGGGCCGGGCCCTGGCGGGAGGGCCACAGATCATCTTCGCCGACGAGCCCACCGGCAACCTCGACAGCCGTTCCGGGGCCGAGATCCTCGACTTCATGCGACGGGCGGTGCGGGAGCTGGGCCAGACCATCGTGATGGTCACCCACGACCCCAGCGCGGCCAGTTACGCCGACCGGGTGGTGTTCCTCGCCGACGGCCGCATCGTCGACGAGATCCAGCATCCGTCCGCCGAGGCCGTCCTCGACCGCATGAAGACGTTCGGGAGGTAGGGGAAGATGCTCCGACTGACGTGGAAGGGCCTCTGGGCCCACAAGCTGCGGTTTGCCCTCACCGGCCTGGCCGTCATCCTCGGTGTGGCCTTCATGTCCGGCACCCAGATCCTCACCGACACCAT
>JAIVIH010000274.1 GCA_020200615.1 Actinomycetota bacterium
CCACGCGACCGCTGGTGGTGTCCAACCGCACGATCTTCACTCCGCGCGGGCGGTCGACGGTGCCAGTGGCCGGAGTGAAGTCACCGAACAGGGCGATGTAGGCGGTCGACGCCGGTCCCCAGCGCCCCTCCGGCGAGAAGGCGAAGCCGTTGGTGGCGGCGTGGGGGTTGAACTTGGCGATGGGCCGTGGCGGTGACTCCGTCGGATGGTTGGAAATGAGGAACCCGGGTTGGGGCTTGTTGGGGACCTGGAAGCGCTGGTCGGTCACGGGGACGTCGCAGGCGAAGTCGGGCCAGCCATACCAGGCGCCCTGCTCGATCCGGTAGACGCAGTCCCACGCGTCCTCGATGGGGCGAGAGCCCCGGGCGTCGAAACCGTGGTTGGTCACGTACAGGCCACCGTCAGGCCCGATCTCGAGGCCGTAGGGGTTGCGGAGCCCCCAGGCGAACATCTCCAGGTTGGAGCCATCGGGGCGGGCCCGGAGCACGGCGCCGTTGCACTTCGGGTTACCGGGCACGGTGGTGCCGGCCGCCAGCTCGGTGCCGTAGGGTGCGTAAGGGCTGGTCCGCTGGCGCTCGGGGTCGTTCCCCAATGGGTTCTCCGAGTCGAAGACGGCGTCAGTGAGCACGACGTCCCGGCAGGGAACCTCGTGGACCTGGCGGCGGTCAGGGTCGGTGAGCCAACCGAACACGGCGTTGTCGGGGCCGACCACCCCGGAGTTGGTCACCGTCCCGATCGAGAGGTAGAGGAAGCCGTCCCGGAACACGATCTGGTTGGCCTGGTGGTCGCCCAGCCCGGGAAGCCCGGTGATGATGTTGCGGAGCCGGCCCCCGTCCTCGACGATCGACACCGTGCCGGCGTGGGCGACGTAGATGCGCCCCTCGTGGAACGCCACCGACGTGAGCGGCTTCTCCGTGCCGAAGGCGGCGTCATCCACCAGCACGCGCTTGCTGCCGTCCCGCTCGATGCGGCTGACCTTGGCCCCGCCGCCGCCGCGGTAACCCGATTCGGCGATGAGCATCCGGCCCTGGTCGTCGAAGGCAACCATCGTGGGGGCGGCGAGGCCGCGGACCACGGCTTCGATCTTGAAGCCGTCCGGCACCTCGATGTCCGCCGGACGGATCGGACGGGCTTCTGCGCACCCTACGAGGACAAGGGCGGCCAACGCCGCGCAACTAGCAAACCTTCTGCCCACGCTCATCGCTCCCCCCGTCTCGATGCCGCAGGCTCCACTGAGCCTCCGGGCGTCAGCTCCGTTACCCTGCCTGCCCTCCTGGTACTTCCTCGGCCTTTCGATCCTCCGCCTCTTCTTCCGGCGGTCCGCCGGGAGGCCACAGCTTCCACATCGCCATGGCCACGGCGATTCCCACCACCCCGCCCAGGAAAACGTCGCTAGGGTAATGACCCCGGCTACGCACCACTGACCAGTGGGCAGCCGAGGTGGCCACCGCCAGCGGGAAGAACGCCATGGGAATCTCCTGGGCGACGCCCAAGGTGAACGCCAGGTCGGTGGCGGCGTGCCCCGAAGGCGCCGAAGACGTGATCGGTCCGGTCCTCCCTCTGCCTGATCCCGGAGGCCGGCCCCGCCGAATGATGGGCTTGAGAATGAGATTGGCGACGATGGCAGTGGCGCCGTATGCGACCGAGCCCCGCAGCGCGGCGCGGCGGCCTCGGGCGCCGCCGCCAAGAGCCAGTGCGCCGGCAGCACCGACCCAGAAGGGGGGCTGCTGGGTCACGTCCCCCATCCTGCCGAACGGCGTCGTCCCCTGGTGGGCGCGCCGGGGCATGAGTCGCATCACCACGTCCTCGGCTGCGCTCCAACGACCCAATCGTTCCTCCCCTCGCCGGAGGAAGCCTACGAGGCCGAGGCCAGCGGTCCTCGCTCAGGCGCCGCCGGCGGCGGGGAGATGGGAAGGAGTCAGGGACGCCGTCGAACGGTTGCCCTTCGCGGACAGCCTGAGTCCATCCCATGACGACGGCGTCGACGTGATCGAGCGACTGCCGGAACCGCCGCACCTGAGTTCTCCTGCGGAGCAACGGGACCGACCAGAGCAGGGCGGCGATGACAACACCGCTCCCGAAAATGCCGAAGGCCATGGCGTACGAGTTCAAGGGGCCGCCTTTCCTGACTATCCCTTTTCAGTCCTGTCGACCGCTACAGCACCGACCTTGAGCGATTCCGACGCTGCCGGCGGGGTTCTTCCCACTCTGCCCGCCCTTAATCTCTTGCTCCGATGCCCCGTCTCGACGCTGCCACCGTGCTCCTCCAGTGGGCGGTCGGCGGCCTGTTCTTCCTCTGGGTCACCAGTCGCCGGCGCGAGGTGGGCATCGGCTACGGGTGGCTGCTTCGGGGCGTCTACGGCGCCCTGGCCGTGGGGTCGGTCGTGGCCGGTCAGGCCCTTCAGCCGTCGGCCGCGCGGGATGGCTGCGCCCTGCTCGTGGCCGGTCTGACCGCCGTGTCGTTGGCCGTCTCGGTGGTGCGCCGCAAGGCCGGGGTCGCCGGAGAGCGGGCGCGCCAGGCGCGCCGGGCGGCACGGGTCCGGGCCATGGTGGGCAACCCTGAAGAGGGGCCGATGCCAGCAGGCCCGAGCGCCGAGGAGACCGTCCGCCGGGAGTTCCCCCCGGTCCTGGACCTTCTCGCTCCCGTGATCGGGGTCGTCGGGCTGATCGCCGCCGGCATCGACGCCGGCGGCCCGGACGCGCTCGTCGTGGTCCGAACCGTCGTGGGCGCGGCGTTTCTGGGCGCAGTGTCCGACGCCATGCTCCTGGGTCACTGGTACCTGGTGCAGCCCGGACTCGGGCGGGCGCCCCTGCTCGATCTCGTCCGTTGGTTCGCTCTGGTCTGGCCGGTGGAGGTGGCGGCCCTGCTGTGGCCCACGGGCATGCTGTCGGTCCTGTCGGGCACCATCGACGACGGCTGGAACGGCCTACTGGGCTGGTTCTGGGTGGCCTGCGCTCTGACGACGGTGATCCTGTGCGCGGTGACCCGCGCGGCGCTCAAGGAACGCTCCTACGCTGCGGTCATGGCTGCCACCGGCCTCCTCTACCTCGCCATCCTCACCGGATTCGGCACCGATCTGGTGGCCCGGGCCGTCCTCGCGGGATAGACCTGTCTTCGACTGATGCGCTCGATCCTGAATTCCGTTCCCTCGACGACGATCATCGTGCTGGTCGTCACCGGAACCGTGGCGTTGGCTGTGCTCGGGGTGCTCGCCGCCCACAAGCTGTTCCCCAACCTGGCCGACGGCCCCTTCGAAGAGATGGCCGAAGGCCTCCGCGTGGTCTACGAGCTGGTGTTCGCCCTCATCCTCGCCTTCGCCATCGCGTCCGTCCTCGACACCTTCTCGACCGCGGACTCGACCGTGGCTTCGGAGGCCACGACCCTCGCTCATATCAGGCGGTCCAGCCAGGCCCTGCCCATCGAGCAGCACCTTCGTCTGGACGAGGGGCTGAGTCAGTACGTCCACGCCGTGGTCGAGTCGGAATGGGAGACCATGCGAGACGCGAAAGAGAGCCCCCGCGCCTCGGCCGCCCTCGAAAGCCTCTACGCCCTCTACCAGTCCTACAGCCCACCGCCGGCCGAGGGGCCGGAGGCCGAGTTCTACAACCAGGCGGTGGACGAGCTCGGCGAGGCCACCGCCGCTCGGCGCGATCGCCTGGGGCTCAGCATGGCCGAGCTGCCTTCCCTGTTGCGGCTCTTCCTGCCTCTTGGCGCCGTGCTGCTGCTCGTGCTCGAGTACCGCCCGAAGATGCCGCTACGGGCGCAGCTCCTCCACATCGGCCTGCTGGCCGCGGTGGTGTCGTTCTCGTGCCTCTTGACGGTCGTGTTGGACTACCCGTTCGCCGGTGACGTCTCCGTCGGCACCGACGCCTTCAAGCAGGGGGCGCTGGCCGAGTTCTGGGCCAGCGACGAACCGCACGTCGTGGCGCGTGGAGAGACGGAGAAGGACCTCTCCGCGCAACAGATGGTGGGCGTGTGGAACTCCGACGCCTACGGTGTGCTCCTGTTCCGGCAGACGGGGGACGAGGTACGGGGCGTGTACCGAGAGGCGCAGGGGACGGTGGTCGGTCGGGTCTCTCCTGACGGCGTCCTCCGGGGTTGGTGGTGCCAGGCTCCGAGCCGTCAACCCCCGGACGACGCGGGGGACGTGGAGTGGAGGCTAGTCGAGACCTCTGACGGTGAGACCGTCTACGGCAACTGGCGGTACGGCACCCAGGGGCCGTTCCGAGGCGGCTGGGACCTGAACAGGGTCGGCGGACCGGAGCCTCCCGACCTGGCTTCCCGTTTCGACGACGCGCCCGCTTTCTGCCGGCATCCGTGAGCGCCGGGCGCTTGGAGTCGTAAAGTCGCGTCCATGGCTCCTGGGCGGCGGTTGAGGGCACTTCGACTGGTGGCGACGATTCTCGTGATGACCGTCGTGGCCATCGGGTGCGGCGACGATGACGACGACGAAGGTGCGGCGGGTTCGGGGTCGGGGATCCGGACGATCAAGAGCGGCGTCCTCACTGTCTGCTCCGACATTCCCTACGCCCCGTTCGAGTTCGAAGAGGGGGGTAAGTCGGTGGGCATCGACCTCGACCTGGTCGCGGCCATCGCCAGCGACCTCGGCCTCCGGGCCGAGGTCAAGGACACCGACTTCGACGGCATCTTCGCCGCGCTGGCGGCCGGGCAGTGTGACCTGATCGCCTCGTCGGTCTCCATCACCGACGAGCGGAAGCAGAGCAACGAATTCACCCAGGGCTACTACGAGATCCAGCAGTCGCTGCTGGTACGCAAGGCCGACGCCGCGCTGTACAACAGCCTCGACGCCCTGAAGGGACGCACCATCGGGGTCCAGTCCGAGACCACGGGCGAGGCCTACGCCCAGTCGGCCGCGACAGGCGCCACCATCAAGTCCTTCACCGGCGCCGACGAGCTGTTCACCGCCCTCAAGGCCGGCCAGATCGACGGCGTGGTTCAGGACTACCCGGTCAACGCCTACAACGCGACCCACGGCGGCGACACCACCGTCTCGGCCCGATTCCAAACCCAGCCCGAGCAGTACGGGTTCGTGATCAAGAAGGGGAACGTGGCGCTCCGCGATGCGGTCGATGCGTCCCTGTCGAAGATCAGGAGCAGCGGGCAGTACGACGAGATCCTGCGGCGGTATCTGGGCGCTGCGCCGTAACCGCCCTCAGGGCGAGGGGAGAAACGGCGATGGAGCGCTTCTTCGAGGAGTTCTTCAACCTGCAGATCATGCGGGACATGTTCCCGGAGATCCTCACCGAGGGCGCCAAGAACACGGTCGTGTTCACGCTCTTCAGCTTCGCCGGCGGCCTGACTTTGGGCCTCGGCATCGCCCTCATGCGCATCAGCCGTTCCCGTGCGCTCCGCTGGCCGGCGGCTATCTACACCGACCTGCTGAGGGGGCTGCCGGCCCTGCTGACGATCGTCTTCATCGGCTTCGGCATCCCCATCGCCACCGGATGGCAGTTCCCGTTTCCCAAGTACTTCCCCGGCTGCCTGGCCTTGTCCCTGGTCGCCGGTGCCTACATCGCCGAGACCATTCGGGCCGGCATCGAGGGAGTGCCCAAGGGGCAGATGGAGGCGGCCCGAGCCGTCGGCATGGACTACCGCACGTCGATGCGGCTCATCATCCTCCCTCAGGCGTTCCGCCTGGTCGTCCCGCCGCTCACCAACGAGCTCGTCCTGCTGTTCAAGGACACTTCGTTGCTCGCCATCCTCGGCACCCTCGCCGGGGGCAAGGAGATCCTGAAGTTCGGCCGCGACCTGGCCAACGCCACGAGCAACAGCACACCTCTGGTGGTGGCCGGGCTCGCCTACCTGGTCATCACCCTGCCGATGATCCAGCTCGTCGGCCTCCTCGAACGCCGGTACCGGGCCCACCGTTGATTCCGGCGGGCGCGGCCGGCCTTCTCCCTCAGCGAGCGACGAAGTACTTGGCCTTGGGGTGATGGCTGATCACGGCTGAAGTCGTCTGCTCCGGCTCATACTGGAAGTCCTCGCTGACGGTGACACCGATGCGGTCGGCCCCCAGAAGCTCGGCCACCTTCAAGTTGTCCTCCAGGTCGGGGCAGGCGGGGTAACCCCACGAGTAGCGGCCTCCCCGGTACCCCTGGTGGATCAGCACGTCGGTCTTGGAGCCGTCCTGGTCGGCGAACCCCCACTCCTGTCGCATCCGCAGGTGCCAGTACTCGGCCAGGGCCTCAGCCATCTCCACGCCCAACCCGTGGAGCAGCAGGTACTCCTGGTACCGGTCCTCGGCAAACAGCTTGGCCGTGGCTTCCGAGATGGCCCGGCCCATGGTGACCACGCTGAAGCCGGCGTAGTCCGCCTCACCCGACTCCACCGGCCGGAAGAAGTCGGCGATGCACCGGTACGGCGCCCGGGGCTCACGGGGGAACGAGAACCTAAGCCACTCCGACGTGCGGGTCTCGTCCTTCCAGACCACCAGGTCGTTGCCCTCCCCGTTGGCCAGGAAGTAGCCGTAAACCAGTTGGGGGACGAGGATGCCGGCCTCCTTGGCCTTGGCCAGCTCGTCCCTGAGCACGGGCCTGAGCCGGGCCTTGAACTCGGAGTCCGGTTCCCCGCCCTCGGGGCGGAACTGCCACTGGTTGCGGAACAGGGCGGTCTCGTTGAGCCAGGCTGCGATCTCGTCGATGGCGATGCCCTTTACGACCCGGACGCCGGTGAACGGAGGCACGAAGACGGGGTTGTCGGTCTCCACCTCGGGCGATCGGGCGGGCAGCTCGGCGGGCGCGGTGTCGCCCGTGCGGCCCCGGCCCGGGCGGGCGGCCATCAGCTCGCGGCCGAACGTGGGATCGACCTGCCCCGTCCGCTTCATGGTCATCAGCTGCTCGAGGGTGCGCAGCCCCTCGAAGGCGTCCTTGCCGTAGAAGACCTTGCCCTCGTAGACCTGGCGCAGGTCGTGCTCGACGTAGCGGCGCGTGAGGGCAGCCCCGCCCAGGATCACGGGAACCTCGGCCAGGCCGCGCCGGTTCAGCTCCTCGAGGTTCTCGCGCATGATCAGCGTGCTCTTCACCAGCAGCCCGCTCATGCCGATCACGTCGGCCTTCACCTCTTCGAGCTTGGCCACCATCTCGGTGATGGCCACCTTGATGCCGAGGTTGTGGACCTCGTAGCCGTTGTTGGTGAGGATGATGTCGACCAGGTTCTTGCCGATGTCGTGCACGTCGCCCTTGACCGTGGCCAGCACGATGCGGCCCTTGCCCCCCTGATCGGACTTCTCCATGTGGGGCTCGAGGTGGGCCACCGACGCCTTCATGGCCTCCGCCGACTGGAGCACGAAGGGCAGTTGCATCTCGCCCGAGGCGAAGAGGTCGCCGACGACCTTCATCCCGGCCAGGAGGATGTCGTTGACGATGTCGAGAGCGGGTGTGGTCTGGAGGGCCTCGTCGAGGTCGGCCTCGAGGCCGTCGCGGTCACCGTCGATGATCCGCTGCTTCAACCGCTCGGCGACGGTCCAGCCGCTCCGGTCCTCCTTCACGACGGCCGTCGCGCTGACCCCCTCGAACAGACCCAACAGCTCGGCCAAGGGGTCGTACCC
>JAIVIH010000011.1:0-5139 GCA_020200615.1 Actinomycetota bacterium
TTCCAGCGGATCCACGGGTCGCGGTCTGACAGCGACACCTCGAGCAGCGGCCTCAGCTCCTCACGCTTCACGTCGACCATGGCGTCGACCGCGGCCCGCCGGACGGACCGGGCCCCGTCTTTCACGAGCTCGGCCCAGATGGCAGCGGCCTCGCCCTGGTCTGCCTCCCGCAGCAGGTTGGCCGCCACCTGGCGGCGGAACGGATCGTCGCCCCTGGCCGCGGCCTGAACGAGGGCGAGGTCAGCCGGGTCGGCGGGGTGGAGCGACCCCAGATCCCGCCACGCTTGCTCCAGACGACTGGGCCTCCGGTTGGCGGACGTGCCCCCAGATGGGGTGCCCGCCCCTGAAGGCCCGCCCATGGTGCGAGCCGTCTCCTCGCCGTCGTCGTCGACCGCGTCGACGACACCGAACTCCTCGGTCACCAGAGCAAGGATCGGCCCGAGGAGCTGCTCCCAGTCGGCCGCTCTCCGCAGGCTCACGGCGACGAAGTCGGGACCCACGAGCACGTTGGCGACCTGCTGGAACTGGGCGAACAGGCGGCTGACCTTCGGGTCGTCGACCTTGGCCGGCGACTCGTACCAGCGGCTGGGACCCTCGTTCTGCGGGCCGACATGGAATCTGATGGTGCGCGGGTTGGGCGTTGCCTCCGGAACCACGGGGCCATCGAAGCTGGCCGCGAGGGGATCGTCGGGCCGCGGACGGGCCGCCTCCGGGGCGGCTCCGGCTGGGCTCGACGCGACCCGGATGAGGAAGCGGCCGCCGTCCCAGCCGTACTCCAGGGTGACGTCGTCGTCGAGGGGCCGGCTCCAGAAGCCTTCACCGGGGCCGACGGCAGCGGAGAGGGTGGCGTCCTCCTCCGGGCCCCAAGCCTCAGCGGAGAAGAATCGCTTTAGCAGCGCTTTGGTCGGGCCGAGAGCCTCGAACGGAAGGGCCATGAAAGCGTCGACGGTCAGGTGCTCGAAGGCCTTCCGTCCCAGGCTCCGCTCGACCACGAGACGGCGAGCCGAATCCTGAGCGGGCCCGGAGGACGGCACGTCACGACGATACCGGCCACTAGTCGGATCGATTGGAGCGCTCGCGGTCCCGGCCGGCCCCGAGCTGGGAGCGGGCCAGCCCGATGAGAAGGGCGCCGAGCAGGGCGTAGGAGGCCACCGCCGGAACCAGGCCAAGACCGTCGGCCACGGCGCCGATGGCGGCCGGGATCCAGAAGCCCGAGAACTCGACGGCGGACAGGACGGCATTCGTCGTCCCCACCTCCCCCGGCCGGGCGGTGAGCGACCGGTGCTGGACCGCCAACCAGGCCAAGTTGAGCCCGACGGAGGCGACGAAGGAGGCGAGAGCCACGACGGCGATGATCGGGACGGTGGCGATGGCGAGGGTGCCGACCGTCATCGTCACCGCCGCCCCGAGCAAGAGCCGGGCGTCGCTCGTGTCCTCGAACCGCCGGGCCAGCACGGTGAACGTGAGCACCCCCCCGCTCACGCCCACGAAAGCGACGAGGGTGGCCGCGGCCGAGGACGCGCCGCGCTCCTGCTCCAAGAGGGCGATGGTGAACCCGACGAGAGGCTCGTCGAACGGGTTCATCAACAACCCGATGAGACCGAGCACCCAGACGACGGGATCGCGTAGGACGGCCCTGAGCTTCGACCGCGCCGGCGAGCGGGCGCCGTCGGCCTCTTCCGGAGCGGCCGGCGGTGCCGGCAGGGGGACGGCAGACAGGGCCAGGGCGTACAGCGCCATGGCCGCCGCTCCGATCAGGAAGGCGACCCTCCAGGAGAGGCCGGCGAAGGCCACTCCGCCGACCAAGGCCGGTCCCATTAGCAAGCCGAACGCGGCCAGAGAGACGGCGAAACTCAACGCTCCGCCGGCGGCGATCACCCGGCGGCTGTAGTGGTCGGCTGCGGCGGCGAAGCCGGCACCCACCAGGGCGCCGGGTGCGATGGCGGACAACACCGCACCGGCCTGGGTGTAGCTCAGACCGAGATCAGTGCGGAAGGACTCGAGGGTCCCCGACGGGAGGAACGCCGCCGACTCGTCGGCCAAGCGCACCAGCAGGACGGCCACCAGGGCCGAGGCCGGCGCCCGGACGGCGAACGGCATCCCTCCGAGGAGGCGCCGGTGTCAGTAGTGACTGAGCCTGCTCACGGCCGTCAAGATACAAGCTCCAGCCTCGCCCGCGGCTCCAACCGGTGACACTCAGGGGTGTCACGGCCCCCGCAATGACACCAGTTCATTAGCTTGAGGGAGATGGTCGCAGACAACGGGAAGCCTCGCCGGGGACGAGCGGGGAAGATCATCCGCATCCTGATCTCGCTCGGGCTCGCCGTCGGGATCCTGCTCTACGTCCTGAACAGCGGCTCCGAGTTCTCGGACGTGTGGTCGGAGATCGGAGACATGACCGGGGGCGAGCTGGCGACCCTCGGCGTGGTGGCGCTCTGGAACCTCTTCTCGTACTGGCTGGTGATGGTGGCAGCCACCCCCGGCCTCACCTATCCCCAGGCCATGGTGCTCACTCAATCGTCCACGGCCGTGGCCAACAGCATCCCGGGGGGCGCGGCCGTCGCCATCGGGCTCACGTACGCCATGCTCAGCTCGTGGGGTTTCTCCAAGTCGAGGAGCACGCTCTCCGTCCTCGTCTCGGGTTTGTGGAACAGCTACGCCAAGCTCGCTCTGCCCGTGCTGGCCCTGGCTCTCCTGGCCCTGCAGGGCAACGCCAGCGCCGGGCGGGTCACGGCCGGCCTGATCGGCATCGCCGCCCTGGTGGGGTCGGTAGCCGTCTTCGCCCTCGTTCTCCGGCGGGAGGACTTCGCTCGCCGGGTGGGCGACACCGCGGCGCGCTGGATGTCCAGGGTCAGGAGGACGTTCGGACGGGCGACGGTAGAGGGCTGGGGCGACGCCTGCGCCAAGTTCCGGGCCCGGACCATCGGCCTGGTGCGGCACGCCTGGGTGCGCCTGACCGTCGCCACCCTCGTGAGCCACTTCTCCCTGTACCTCGTGCTGCTCATCGCCCTGCGGCACATCGGAGTCTCCAACCGCGAGGTGAGCTGGTCGGAAGTGCTGGCCATCTTCGCCTTCGTCCGCCTGATCACCGCCATCCCGATCACGCCGGGCGGGCTGGGCGTGGTCGAGCTGGCGCTGATCGCCGGACTCACCACCGCCGGAGGTTACCGGCCCGAGGTCGTGGCCGCCGTCCTCATCTACCGCTTCCTCACCTACGTCCTACCCATCCCCTTCGGGCTGGCGACCTACCTGTTCTGGCGCAGGAACACCTCCTGGCGGAACTCGGCTCCTCCCCTCAGCCCGTCGCTGGCGCCGGCGACCGGCGCCCCGACGTGAGGGGGGCCGAACCGTGCTCCTGAACCACCGGAGAGCACTCCGCCTCGTCGCCGGGCTCTTCGTGGCCACGGTCGTCGTCTTCCTCCTCGTGGGGACCGATCCCAACCGCGGGTTCGTCCAGGACATCGACGACGCTTTCCACCGGCTGATGGTGAGCGCCCGGGTCACGCCGCTCGTGTGGCTGGCCAAGGCCATGGCCTTCATCGGCGGGGTCTACGTGAACTGGCCCCTTCGGCTGATCGCCCTCGCCCTGCTGGCCAAGCGTCGCCGGTGGCTGCAGCTCACCGCCTTCGTCTTCGCCATAGCCTCCTCGGAGGTCCTCATCGGCCTCATGAAGGACCTGTACGCCCGACCCCGGCCCGACGGCGGCATCATCGGCACGACCGGGTTCGCGTTCCCGTCCGGTCACGCCGTAGCCGGCGCGGTGACGGCCGTCGGGCTCGTGGTGGTGCTGCTGCCTCCGGGCCCGCGGCGCTGGGCGTGGGAGCTGCGGGCCGCGGTGTTCGCCGGCCTCATGGCTCTGAGCCGGACGTACCTCTCCGCCCACTGGCTGTCGGATGTGATCGGGGGCGCCCTGCTGGGGGTGCCTGCATCTTCATCGTCGCCGCCATCACCCTCGCCCGGGCCGGTCCGCTCATGAGCGGGCACGGCTCCGCCTCGATCCGAGCCCGGACGGCTCTCGCCGTGGCCGCCCTCGTCGGCACCCTTCCCCAGAGTCGGGCCCGCATCGGCCGCCACGAGCTGCGGGCGTTCCGATTGGTCAACGACCTGCCCGATTTCCTCTTCCGGCCGGCGTGGGCGGTGATGCAGCTGGGGGCCTTGGCGGCGGCGCCGGCCGCCGCCTCCGTGGCCTACGCCACCGGCAGGCAGAGGCTGGCCATCCGCCTCCTGTGGCGCGGCAGCATCACGTGGCTGCTGGCCAAGGGCGTGAAGCGGGTCGTCCGGCGAGGTCGACCGAGCGCCATGCTCACCGAGGTCCACTGCCGGGGAGCGAAGGCCGGTGGCCTCGGCTACCTGTCCGGCCATGCCGCGGTGGCGACGGCGCTGGCTGCGGCGGCCGCTCCCGACGTCGCCGGCTCCGCCCGCTCCCTGGCCATCGCCGCCGTTCCTCTGGTCGGGCTCTCCCGGGTGTACGTCGGCGCCCACCTGCCGCTGGACATCGTCGGAGGGGCGGCCCTCGGGTTGTGCGTCGACGGGATCCTCAGAATTCGGGACGGTGCCGGCCGATGAGGATCTCAGGCCCGGCCCAGGCCGCGGGCCCCCAGCCACGCTCGGGCCACCTCGACGGGACCGAGGCCGTCGAGGTCCACGGCCTTGTTGAGCTGGACCAGCTCGTCGGTCGTGAGCGCCGCGCTCACGGCATTCACCGCCTGGCGCATCCGGTCGCCGTAGCGGGCCAGCACGTCGTTCCGGACGACGGGGACCACGTTCTCGGCCGGCTGCAGCTGGCGGTCGTCGGCCAGCAGCAGCAGGTCCTTGACCGCGACCACCGGGCTGGTGGTGAACAGGAGGGCGACGTCCACCTCGGCCCCCTCCAGGGCGCCCACGGTGAGCGGACCGGCGGCGTCCAGCGGCAGGAAGGTCCTGAACGTGAGGCCGTAGCTGGCCATGAGGCCGGGGAGGCAGAACCGGCGCTCCGGGCACTCCGGCGGCCCGCCGAAGGAGAGCCGGGGAGCGACCGGGATGAGGTCGCTGACCCGGGTCAGACCGTAGGTCCGGGCGGTGGTGCGGGTAACGGCCAGGGCGTTCTGGTTCTGCGCCGGGGCCC
Source organism: Actinomycetota bacterium (assembly GCA_020200615.1). Next base: position 5,105 of record JAIVIH010000011.1, read on the forward strand.
GGTCCAGGGTGGTGATGCCTCGGAAGGAGAGGGCC
>JAIVIH010000011.1:5258-14744 GCA_020200615.1 Actinomycetota bacterium
GCACGGCGTCATTGTCTCCCAGTCCGCTGCCGACCCCGGACACCCGCCGTCGGCGGCGGCGCCCCTCGGGCGAACCTCCGCCGCTCCCCCGCGACCTCCGGCGAAGCGGGCGGTACTGGGCCGCGCTCACCGTGGGCGTGCTGGTGGTGTGGTTCCTCGTCGTGCTCGTCGGCTTCGGTCAGACCATCGATCGGATCGACCACAGCATCCTGAGGCGCGTGGTCCGCGTGCGGACGCCCAGCCTGACCCGGGTCATGCGGTGGCTCCAGTTCCTGGGGTCGGACGAGGCCATCCTCGTGCTCCGATGGTCGGCCCTCCTGATCGCCCTGGCCTGCGAGCGCTTCCGCCACGTGCTGGTGTTCGTCGCCTGCATCCTCCTGTCCACTGCGCTGACGTCCATCCTGACGGAGATCTTCGGGCGCTCCCGGCCGCTCGGGGTCGAGATCCTCGGAAGCTGGAGCGGCTTCTCCCACCCGTCGAGGCCCATGGTCGACGTGGGCATCTCCCTCGTCGCCCTCATCTACATGGTCGTTCCACGCGGCCCCTGGCGATCCCGGGCGAAATGGGTGGCGGCGGGGTATCTCCTCCTGCTGGCCCTGACCCGGATCTACCTGGCCGTGGACAACCCGACCGACGTGGTGTTCGGGCTGATCCTGGGCGTGGGCCTGACCGTGATCACGTTCCGGGTCGTGGTGCCGAACGACGTCTTCCCGATCACCTACAACCGCGGCCGGAGCGCCCACCTGGACGTGGGGGGGATGCGGGGAGAGGCCATCCGCCAGGCGATCCGGGAGCAGCTGGGCCTCGAGGTGCTGGCCGTGGAGGCCTTCGGGCTCGACGGCTCGGCCGGCTCCACGCCCTTGCGGATCAGTGTGGCCGATCCGCCGGAAACGGCCCTCTTCGGCAAGCTGTACGCGGCCACGCACCTGCGATCCGATCGGTGGTACAAGCTCGGCCGCACGCTCCTCTACGGCCGCTTGGAGGACGAGTCGACGTTTTCGACCGTCCGCCGGCTCGTCCAATACGAGGACTACCTCCTGCGGCTCATGCGGCACGCGGGCATTCCCACGGCAGAGCCCTACGGATTCGCCGAGATCACGCCCGAGCGCGAGTACGTCATCGTCACCGAGTTCTTCGAAGGGGCCAGGGAGATCACCGAGGTCGAGGTGGACGAAGCCGTCATCGACAACGCCCTCGGCGTCGTCCGGTGCCTGTGGGAGTCCGGCCTGGCCCATCGGGACATAAAGCCGGCCAACGTGCTCGTGCGCGACAGCAAGGTCCTGCTCATCGACGTGGCCTTCGCCGAGGTCCGGCCGTCACCATGGCGGCAGGCGGTCGATCTGGCCAACATGATGCTGGTCCTGGCCCTGCGCACCGACCCCGACACCGTCTACGCCCGCGCCATCCGCCTCTTCACGCCGGACGAGATCGCCGAAGCCTTCGCCGCCACCCGGGGGCTTACCCTGACCAGCCAGCTCCGGGCCCGCATCCGCCAGGACGGTCGCGACCTGATCGGCCGCTTCCGGGAGCTGGCTCCCGACCGGGCCCCGATCCGGATCCAGCGGTGGAGCGTCCGTCGCATCGTCCTCACCGTCGGCGTTCTGTTGGGGTCCCTGTTGACCCTGGCCCTGACCATCAGCGCCTTCTCCCGGGCGAGCCTGCTGTGAGCGGGACAGGCCGGCACCGGGCCTGGGTGCTCTTGGCCATGACGGTCGTGGCCGCGGCTCCGGCGTGTTCGACGGTTCGGACCTCAGCCGCGCCGACGTGCGTACCCAAGTCGGCGGACACCCTGGTACTGATGGCGCAGTCGGTGCCCAGCGCCGCCCAGATCCCCTGCATCGCCAGCTACCCGGCGGGGTGGCACTTCGCCAAGATGACGATCCGGAGCGGACGGTCGGAGTTCGTCCTCGACTCGGACCGGGCCGGCATCTCCGCGGTCCGCGTCAACCTGATGCGCCAATGCGATGTCACCGGCGCCACCGAGATTCCCTCCGACGAGCCCAACACGCGGCGGTTCGAGCGGATCTTGTCGGTGGTGAGGGAGTTCAAAGCGGTGCGCACCTACCAGTTCGACGGTGGCTGCGTCACCTACCGGTTCGACTTCCACCGCCGGGGCCAGGCCCTGGTCAACGAGGTGTCGGTGGCCGTCGGCTTCGCCACTCGAGCCCAACTGGCAGCCCAGGTGCGCGACCGCTCGAACGGTGAACTGACCCTGTAGAGGCCGGAATCCGGCCCGTCCTCACGCCGGCGATGGGGCAGGCACTTCGAACCACACGCACTTTCCCCGAGGGGTAGGGCTGATGCCCCACCGGGTGGCCAGGCGCTCGAGGAGGACGAGCCCCCGCCCGCCCGGGCCGTGGGTCCGTTCCTGTACGAGCTGAGGACGAGGCTGGTCGGGGGAACCGTCGCCCACCTCAATGCGCAGGCGGTCGCCGTCGTACCGGATGACCACCGAGAACGGGGACCGGGCGTGAAGGATGGCGTTGGTCGCGGCCTCACTGAGCAGCAGGACGGCGTCGCCGGATGCCAGCTCGGGCATCCGCCAGCTGGCCAGCACTCCGACGAGGAACCGCCGGGCGGCGCCCGCGCTCGACGGGTGAGGCGGAAGCTGGATCCGAGCCTCCCGCGGCGGGAGCAGGCGAACCGTGTGGCCCCCGTGGGGCGGGGGGTAATCGGGGCCGTCGGCGCCCTCTCCGCCCAGCGCGCTCCGGAGACGGCCTTCGGGATCGTCGGCCGCGTCGGGCGGTACGCGCAGGACGAGGATGGCAACGTCGTCTCCCAACGAGCCCCCGGAGAAGACCACGGCCGCTTTGCGGAGCCCTTCGGCCAGCTCCTCGGCCGAAGCTGCAGTGGCGCCGAGGAGGGTCTCGGCCAAGGCCTCGTCGGCGAACTGCTCACCGGCGGCGTTGCGGGCCTCGGAGATCCCGTCGGTGAAGAAGGCCAGCGAGTCTCCGGGGCCGAGACCCACCCGGTCCTCACTCAACTCCAGGTCGTCGAAGACCCCCACCAGGGTGCCCGGCTGGCCCCGGACGTCGATCCATCCCGCCCGCCTCACCACGACGGGCCGCGGATGGCCGGCACAGGCGAGGGTGACCCAGGCCCCGCAGCGGTCGACCTCGACCTCGGCGAAGATGGCGGCGCAGAAGCGGTCGTCGGCCTCGGGCTCGGCCAGTAGGGCCCCGTTCACCGCGGTCAGGGCGTCGGTGGGACCGTCTCCCCGGCCGGCCACCGCCCGCAGGGTGTAGCGGACGAGGGCCGTTCTCGAGGCGGCACGGGCGCCTCTCCCGCACACGTCCCCCATGGCCACGCCCCAGCGGTTGGGCCCGAGGCGGAAGACGTCGTAGAAGTCGCCGCCGACGGCGACCGACCGGTCGCCGGGCCGGTACACCGCTCCCAGCTCCATCCCCGGGATCTCGGGGGTACGAGGGGGTAGCAGGCTCTGCTGGAGGGTGCGGGCCGTCTCCCGCTCGACCTCGTAGAGCCGGGCTCGCTCGAGGGCCTGAGAGCTGTGGCCGGCCAGGGCCTCGAGGAACTGGCAGTCGTCGTCGCCGAACTGCCGGTCGCCGTCCCACCCGAAGGAGGCCACCCCGAACACCTGCCGTCCGAGAGCCATGGGGACCACGGCCAAGGCCACAGTATCGCTTCCGTTCATGTCGACCTTCGGGTAGCGCGCCCTCCACTCACCGTGGTCCTGAACGGTCACCAGGCGCCGGGTACGGAGAGCCTCGGTGGCCGGGACCTCGGCGTCGAGCGGGAGACGCGACCAGCGGCCCATCGAGTCGTCGTTGACTCCGGCCGTTCGCACGAGGTGGAGGGCGGTGCCGTTCTCCTTCAAGACGTAAAGCGCCGCCCGCACGCAGCCGAGAGCCCGCTGGGCCCCGGTCACCACCACCTCCGCCACCTCGTCGACGTCCTTGGCCCCCGCCAGCCGGGCGCTCACCGACTGGATGTGGACCAGTCGTTGGGTCAGACGCTGGGCCGCCTCCCGCTCCCTCCGAGCCGACTGGTAGAGGCGGGCGTTCTCGATGGCGATGGCGGCGTAAGGGGCGATGCCGACGACCAGCTGCTCATGTTCAGGGGTGAAGACCCCAGGGTGTGCGTGGCCGAAGAACAGCCCACCCAGGACGTCTCCGTTTCGGGATACCACGGGCATGGCCAGGTAGCTGCGAACCGGCAGGTGGCCGGGAGGCATCCCGTAGTACGGAGGGCTCTGGCCGTAGCGCGGATCGGCGGTCACGTCGTCGAGGCGGATCACGCCTTCCCCCCGGAACGTGGGATCGAACACGGCTGTGTTCCTCGGCATGGGGAAGTCGGCGAAAGCTTCCCGGGGAACGCCGGACAGGGCGTAGAGCATGTAGGACTCGCCCGAGCCGTCCAGGACGTTGTAGAAGAACGCTCCGAACTGGGCGCCGACCAGATCCTTCGCCACGTCGGTGACCTGGTGGACGGCGCGCTCGAGGTCGAGCTCGGAGACGAGAGCCGCTCCGATGCGCTGGAGGGTTTCCGCGGTGTGGGCCTCGAGCCGGATCCGTTCCTGCTGTCCGGATTCGACCCCGGTGCCGGCGTCGGTCAAACCCCGCTCACCCACACTCTGCGAGAGTACCGGCGATCGCGCTCATCTCAGCCTCGCCTTAGGGGCGCCCGGACCGGGCTCGCCCTCAGGCGCCCAGGGTGGGCGCGGGCTGCTCCTCGATGACCCCGTGGCCGTTGCCCCGGATGAGGTCGTGAAGCTCGCTGGCATTGACGGTTTCCCGGTCGCACAGCTCCTGGGCGATGCGGGTGAGGTCGCGCTCGTTGTCACGCAGGATCGTACGGGCGGCCTGCTCGGCGCGGACCATGAGTTCCCGCACCTCCTTGGCGCCGGAGCCACCGTCCTGCCCGAGCTTGGAGCTGTTCATGTCGTCGCCGGCCAGCTCGAAGCGCCCGGTCATGGCCAGGCGCTCGACCATGCGGCGGGCGAGGGTGGCGGCGTGCTCGAGATCGTCCTCGGAACGGGTGCTGGGCTGGCCGAAGATGTTCATCTCCGCCGCCCGCCCGCCGAGGAGGACGATGAGCTGGGCCATGAGCTCGCGCTTGGTGGTGACGTCCTTGTCGTCGGCCGAGGACCAGGGTGAGCGACCGAAGGAGTTGGCCCGGGCGACGATGGACACCCGCGGCGGCGGAGTCACCCCCCGCAGGAGCAGGGAGAGCAGGGCGTGGCCCGCTTCGTGGACCGAGATGAGCTGCTTCTCGTCGTCGGTCATCAGCCGGGCGCTCCGGGTACCCGACAGAGCTCGAGACATCGCTTCCTCGATGTCGTCCGGCCCCACGCGGTCGCGATGGCGCCGGGCGGCCAGGAGGCACCCCTCGTTCACGATGCTGGCCAGCTCGGCCGGAGTGAGGCCGGCGGTGTTGGCGGCCACGTCGGCCCAATCCACCCGGCGGGAGACGGGCCGGTGCATGGCGTGGAGCTGGAGGATCTTCTCCCGACCTTCCTTATCAGGACGGTCGATGCGCAGCCGGCGGTCGAACCGGCCGGGGCGCAGCAGGGCGGGGTCGATGAGCTCGGGGCGGTTGGTGGCGCCGAGGAAGCCGTCCAGCTCGACCAGAAGCTGGTTCAGGGTGTGGTCGAACTCCCGCTCGCCCGAGGTGTCGGCGTTGCGGTGGCGACCGATGGCGTCCAGCTCGTCGATGAAGACGATGCAGGGGGCGTCGCGCTTGGCCGCGTCGAACAGCTGGCGGACGCGAGCGGCGCCCAGGCCGACGAACTTCTCCACGAAGCTGGTGGCGGAGACGAAGTAGAAGGGAACGCCCGTTTCCCCAGCGAGGGCTCGGGCCAGCAGCGTCTTCCCGCAGCCCGGCATCCCGTAGAGCAGGATGCCCCGGGGCAGCTCCGCTCCCAGGTTCTGGAACCGCTGCGGGTTGGAGAGGTACTCAGTGACCTCCCGCAGCTCGGCGATGGCCTCCTCCAGGCCGGCGACGTTGGAGAAGGTGACCTGGCGGCCAGAGCCGTCGGCCTTGTCAACCTGGAAGGGCGACTCCCCGCCGCCTCCCGCGGTGGTGGCCGGGATCTTGCCGCCCGACCGAAACCTGAAGGATTTCCTACCGGGGCGCGTCATGCGGAGGCCCACGATAACCGACCCGATGATGAGGACGGCGGAGCCGATGACTTCTGGACGGGTAAAGACGCTGGCAGCGAACACGACGCTCTCCCACCGATGGAGGAACTCGGAGACCCGGGAACTGCCGGCTGAAGAATCGAAGCCCCACAGGATCGCGCGTTATTCCTGGCCACGCCACATCCTATGGGCGGGGTGGACGACCGGGCACCAACGGCCGGCACCGGTGGTAGACCGGAAGCCATGCCCCAGTCCGGCGTGGTCAGTTCGTCAGGACTGCTGTTGTTCATCCGGTACGCCTTCATGCCGAACCATCTCGGATATTGCGGTGGTAACGAGAACGAGGTCCTTCTGGAGAGCGCAGCGACCGGGCAGGCCGACGCCCACCTGACGCCGCTCCTGACCAAGTTCACCGGCGCCCTGCCGTACCTGCGGTCAATTGCAGCCGCCAACGCGATCGGCGACCCGTTCGACCACCGGGTGGTTGAGGCGTACTGGCTGGGCAACGAGCTGCTGAGTGGGGTAGAGGCGGGAGACCTCTACCAGACGCTCGAGCAGCGCTTCGGACGTCAACTTCCCCCAAAGCTGCGAGAGCAGGTCCTTCGGAAGCCGCCTCAGGGAGCCAAACCGTTCCACTTCTTCCATGTCGTCGACGTTTACCGCCATCTTGAGCGCGAAACCGTGGGAATGGCGGCAATGGACAGTTGCCGGATCAGTTGGGGCCAGGTCAAGCGGGTGGAGGGGGCGGCCTTGGTCGTCGACCGCCAGCCCCTGGTCGAGCGGGCGGGCAAGCTGTGCTGGGTGAGGCGCAGCCCGAGCGGGTCCTTCACTCCCACGCCGGCCTGGGCTTCGCCGCCGACGTCGCCGTGGGCGACTGGGTGTCCATCCACTGGGGCTGGGCGTGCGAGGTGCTCGACTCCCGCCGGCTGGGGAACCTGCGCCACTGGTCGATCCACCACCTGGCCCTGGCCAACCAGACCGTCTGACCGCGTCGAAGTTCACGAAGAGCGCGGAATTCTTAATAGGAGCCTTATCGGTCGCCGTGGGTACAACTGGAAGTGGAAGGCAAGGTGTCACATTGCACAAGACCGAGAAGCAATCCAAACAAGAAGGACAGGAAGAGGGCGTCGTTTACGAGGTGAGGACGCTCCCGGACCGATGGGAAGAGCCGATCGGGGACGAAGTCCTCAGCACCCACAGCTCGGCGGAGGCTGCGCTCGACGCCAAAGCGGACGAGTTCCAACTGGCCGACGACGGCACCGGCCGTTCGACGCAGGGCGCGGACCGACGGCTCGGGCGGAGGACGCTGGTAGGTCGCTCCAGGGTGTGCTCGGGAGGACGGCGGGCCCCCGAGCACCCCGGGTTGCACGTTGGGGGCGATTCCGTCCAGATCCTCCTGGAGGTCGTTGAACCGGCGCGGGCCGGAGAGCAGGGCGTGAACCAGGAGCAGCGCCCACCGGTCGCCGACGCGCCCCACGGCCTCGGCCAGGGGGGAGACCGGGCGGGGCGAGGGCTGCGGCTCGGCGGGCATGACGTTCATTGTGTCCCCCTTGCACAACTGCCGAAGCTGTGGTGTAGTCACTTGCAACTAGCAAGTTACTAGCCAACGTGGAGGAGGAAGTGAATGGGTGTGCTCCAGGAAGTGCAGGAGGCCGCCACCCGGGTGGCCGGGGAGACGGGATCGTCGGTGGTCGGAATCGGGCGGGGATGGGGGCTCGGGTCGGGCGTCGTGGTCGGCGACGGCCTGGTGCTCACCAACGCCCACAACATCCACGGGGAACAGGTGGGCGTCGCCTTCGCCGACGGCCGCACGGTGGAGGGGCACCTGGCCGGTGTTGACGTGGACGGCGACCTGGCCGTGGTTCGGGTCGACACGGGGGGCGCCGCACCCATCGCCTGGGCACCCGAGTCCGTGGTCCCCGCTGTCGGTGGGGTCGTCTTCGCCCTCGCCAACCCCGGCGGGCGTGGTCTCCGGGTCACCCTCGGCCTGGTGTCGGCCGTCGGCCGCACCTTCCGGGGACCGCGAGGCCGCAAGGTGACGGGCACCGTGGAGCACACCGCCCCGTTGGTCCGGGGCTCGTCGGGCGGTCCCGTGGTCGACCTCGACGGCCGGTTTCTCGGCCTCAACACCAACCGCCTGGGTGAGGGGTTCTACGCCGCCATCCCGGCCGACGCCGACCTGAAGGAGCGGGTGGACGCCCTGTCCAAGGGCGAGTCTCCGGCTCGACGGCACCTCGGCATCGGTGCCCTGTCCGGCCGCGAGGCCCGTCAGCTCCGCCGTTCGGTGGGCCTGCCCGACCGGGACGGCATCCTCGTGCGCGTGGTCGAGCCCGACGGGCCGGCGGCGAACGCCGGTATCCGGCCCGGCGACCTGATCGTGGAAGCGGCCGGGAACGCCGTCACCAGCATCGACGACCTCCACCAGGCCCTGGACGGCCTGGCCGAGGGCGATTCCCTGGCCGTGGGCGTGGTCCGGGGGGTGGAGGAGCTGTCGGTCAGCGTGACCTTCGGCGCCACCCGCGAGGAAGGCTCGGCCTAGCCTATGGCCGGGACTGAGACTCACCTGGGGGTCCCGCCTTTGCCGGCTCCGTGCCCGAACGGAATGGAAGCACGACAGTCCGCAGCCGGCAACGGCGAGGATCCCCTGGATGCGTACTCGCGCGTGGTCACCACCGTGGCCCGCACGCTCATCCCCTCGGTGGCCAGCCTGCGCGTGATGGCCAAGGTGCCCGGCGGGCGGCGACCGCAGGGCTCGGGCTCGGGGGTCGCCGTCACCACCGACGGGTACCTGCTGACGTCGGCCCACGTGGTGGAGCGGGCCTCCGAGGGTGTCGCGACGTTCGGGGACGGCCGGGACACGGACTTCTCCGTGGTCGGCACCGACCGCCTGTCGGACCTGGCCGTGGTCAAGGTCGCGGGAGGAACGACCGAGCCGGCCACGCTGGGGGACGCCGACGGGCTGGTCGTCGGCCAGCTGGTCGTGGCCATCGGCAACCCGCTGGGGTTCGCGGGATCGGTCAGCGCCGGCGTGGTGAGCGCCCTGGGCCGGTCCATCGCCACCAGCGCCGGCCATCACGCCCGGGTGGTGGAGAACGTGATCCAGACCGACGCCGCCCTCCATCCCGGGAACTCGGGCGGTGCCCTGGCCAACGGCGCGGCCGAGGTCGTCGGCATCAACACGGCCGTGGTCGGGCCCTGGGTGGGCCAGGGTCTGGGGCTGGCGGTTCCGGTGAACGTCACCACCAAGGCCATCATCACCACCCTCATGCGGGACGGTCGCGTGCGCCGGGCCTACTTGGGCATCGCCGGCGGCTCCCGGCCCCTTCCGCCCCGCGCCGAGCGGGCGACGGGCCACAACCGCGGCATCGAGATCCTGACCGTCGTGGGT
>JAIVIH010000203.1 GCA_020200615.1 Actinomycetota bacterium
GTCGTGACTACCACCGCCGCAGTACTACCTGCATTTCGGGCGACTCGGGTCACGGCCATGGGTGGCATGGTGGGCGTCAATGCAGAGCTGGGGGGAAGCGGGCGCCGGCGGGGTGTGCTGGGGACTTCCGTCCTCCTGACCGGCGTTGCGGTGCTGCTGATGGGCGTGGTCGGTGGAGTCCGCCCGGCGGCCCTCGTCACCCTGGGAGCGACGGCCTCGCTCCTGGGCCTCGCCGTCCTGATGCCTCTCATGGCCCGGCCTGCCGCTCGGGCCCTCGGCGCCCCGTGGGTCCGGCTTTTCGGCGAGCCTTCGGCCCTCGGGCGCGAGAACGCGATCCGGAACCCGCGCCGAACCGCAGCCGCGGCCTCGGCCCTGACCATCGGCATCGGCCTGATCGGTTTCGTCGCCATTCTCGCCGGGTCTATGAAGGCGTCCGCAGCCAAGGCGGTGGAGAACACCCTGCGCGCCGACTTCGTCGTCAAGGCACAGGGAACGCCGGGGCTTACGCCGGGTGTCCCTCCGGTCGTGGCCGAGCGGCTACGTCAATCGTCGGAGGTCGATGTCGTTTCCGAGATCCGCGCCGGCCAGTGGGGCCGCGGCGGACAGGCTGAGACCCTGCTCGCCATCGACCCGCAAACGGTGACGCAGGTTCACCAGTTGGACTCGCGGTCGGCCGCCGCCGCACGAAGCCTCGACGATCGCAGCGTTCTGGTGCGCGAGAGCGTCGCCCGGCTCCACGGCTGGCAGGCGGGTGACGCGGTGCCGATGACCTTCGCCCGAACGGGCACGCAGCGGATGCGGCTGGCCGACACCTTCACCACCACCGCGGTCCGGGACGACTATGTGATCTCCAACCGGGCCTTCGAAGCCAACTACGCCCAGCAGCTCGACGCCGAGGTGCGGGTCGTCCTCGCCCCCGGCGTCAGTCCGGACGAAGGCCGCCGGCGGCTCCAGAATGCCCTAGCCGACTTCCCCAACGTCGACCTGATGAACCGGGCCGAGGTGCTGGCTGCGCAGGACGAGCAGGTTGAGCGACTCCTGGTGCCGATCACCGCCCTTCTCGCCCTGTCCGTCCTTATTGCCCTCCTGGGAATTGCCAACACCCTGGCTCTGTCCATTCACGAGCGGACTGGGGAGATCGGCCTTCTCCGGGCCATCGGCATGGCCCGGAGCCAGCTACGTTCGATGATCCGGTCGGAGGCGGTGATCATCGCGTCGCTCGGGGCAACCGTGGGCCTGGCGGTGGCCATGTTCTCGGGCTGCGCCGCCGTTGCCGCCCTCGGCGACGTGGGTGTCACCGAGCTGGTCTTCCCGCTCCGTCAACTCCTCGGATGGGCCGCGGCGGCTACGGCCGCGGGGTTGATCGCCGGCGTCCTTCCCGCCCGCCGGGCGGCCCGGCTGGGGGCCCTGGAGGCTGTTGCTCACGGCTGATTGATCGCGGGGTTTAGCCTCGGCCGGAGGGCTGGGGTTGGAGGAGAGGGCGTCGGTTGCGGGTCAACGTTTGCGGTGTGCGAGGGTCAACTCCGTCCCCGGGCCGGGACTTCGTTCGTTACGGCGGACACACGTCCTGCGTGGCGGTCGGCCACGACGGGACGGAGCTGCGCGGTGACTGGTCCTTCGCGGGGCTGGAAGCAGGAGAGCACGAGATCGAGGGTTTTCAAGTTCTGGCCCTGGACATCCCCCACCCCGCGGGCCGGACCTTCGGCTTCCGGGTCCAGGATGCGACCAGCGCCTTCGCCTACCTGTCCGACCACAATCCCACCGCCCTAGGCGGGGGACCCGATGGGTGGGGCCCCTACCATCCGGCAGCCCTCGAACTGGTAAGGAACGTTGACGTCCTGCTGCACGACTCCCAGTGCACGGCCGAGGAGCTCCCGGCAAGAGCCCGGTTCGGCCATGCCGCGGCGGAGTACGCGGTGGAGCTGGGGGTTAGAGGGGGAGCGCGGTCCGTCCTGCTCTACCACCACGATCCCTCCCGGACCGACGACGAGGTCGACAGGATCGTCGGACGCTTCGGATCAGCACCGATCCCGGTGGCCGCCGCTCACGAGGGAATGGTGCTCAACCTCCCCCAGCCGGCGTGACTTTCGTCGGTGGCGCGAGCCCTTCGTCGACTACTCCTCGTCGAGGTAGCCCGGACCGCGGTCGTAGGTGAGGCCCGCGGGCTCGTCCTCGATGCGCATGGCCGCCTCCTCCGGTGAAGGGGTGTCACCCCCGGCCAGGTCGACCTCGCCCACGGCGTCCGCCTCGTCATCGAGCAAGCCATCCTCGGCACCCGGTTCCAGCAGTCGGACGCCGTCTCCCGCCGCGGGCTCGCCCACTTCCGCCTCCTCGCGTAAGACCTGAGCCGGAGGGACTCACCCAGCTGCTGCTCCTGGCCGGTGGTGCCCCAGCTCTCCGCCCCTTGGGGGAAGTCGAGCGGCGGCGGCTCCTCGTCCGCCTCCCAGCCCTCGGGAACGCCGGATGGCGTCTCGGTCGTGGCCGGGATGCCGGCTTCGATGATGTCGGGGGCCGGGCGGGCAGATTCGTCGTCGCGTGCCATGGGTGCGTTGTTCCCTCAGCCGGCAGGAGGAAACGCTTCCGCGACCCCGGCCAGCATGGCCTCGGTCACGGGCTCGTAGACGGACGGGTTCAGTCCGTCGTCGATCACGAGGACTCCGTCGGTGCGGCCCCGCGCTTGGGCCAGCGGGAGCCCGGGGTCGTTGGCGTCAGCGATGGCGTACGTCGGAATGCCGGCCTCGAGGGCGGCGCCCGCGAAACCGTGGTCGCCGATGACAGCGTCGACTTCCTGCCTGCCGCCCAGGGTCTCCAGCATGGACTCCATGTACTCGGGTCGGTGGGTGTGGAGGAGGGCGCCGTGGGATGCCAGGGTGGCCACACCGTCGAGGTACCGGATCGAAGCCGGCTGGCCATCGGGCAGACGCACGGAATCCCGTTGCCCGTCGAGCGGCCGCAAGAGCGTGCAGCCCGCGGCGCTCAGAGCTCGCGCCAGCGCCGCGTAGTGAGGGAGCAGGGCGAACGCGTGCCCCGTGGCGAGGAGAACCCGGGCCCCGGACCCGGCCAGCGCGGCCAGTCCGTCCCTGTGCCGGCTGATGCCCCTCAGCGTCGAGGCGGGGTCGATGTAAGCGGTGCCGGTAGGGTCGTCGCCGTCCAAGCGCACGTCACCCAGCCCAACGCCGCACGTCTGCAGCGCCGCAACCACGTCCGCGTAGGACACGTGGCGCCAGTCAGAGAGGCCGAAGGCCGTATCGGGATCGCCCGCCACCAGGCGCCGGCAGTTGAGCAGGCACGAAT
>JAIVIH010000204.1 GCA_020200615.1 Actinomycetota bacterium
CCGGTCAGTCCCTGAAGCCGCCACAACTGGAAGGGCCCGGCGTTGGCACCGGTCTCGCGGTTCCCCTGGCAACCGGTCTGGGCGTAGAACGTCGGAGTCCCCCCGGAGACCGACGCCTGCACGGTGCAGAACCCGCCCGCCGGGGCACCGGTGCCGAGTGCGGTCCACACCACCGGATTGGCGGTGATGTCGTTGGTGGTGACGGGGGGGTTGTTGGCGGTGACGGCCACGTACTGGTTCGGGCCGAACACGTCGATGTAGTCCGGGAAGGTGAACAGGTCGAAGCCCTGCACGTCGAAGCCCGGCGGGCGAGCAGCGGGTTGTGGTGTCGACCCGCCAGGACGGACTGGACTCCGGCAGCGCCGCTTCCAGTGAGCCCCTGCCCGCCGATCGCTCCACCTACCAGCTTTCCGACTCGCAACCCGGCGGCGTGTACTACTGGCGGGTCCTCACTCGGTCGGGCAGCGGCTGGGCCGCCAGCGAAACCGCCCAGTTCGAAGGGCCGACCTGCGCGCACTATTGAGCCCGTCTAGGCGCTGGCCTCCACCCGGCCCGCTCTCTGCGTCTCCATGCGCCGGATGCGATCGACCGGCGCCACGACCCACATCTGCTCGACCGTCGCCTGCCAGTCCTTGAGGAGGTAGCCGGCTCGGGGCGAGCCCGTCAGCTCCTGATGGCGCTCGACCAGCCACCGCAGCTCCTCCACCAGCTCGGCGTCGGGACGCGCGGCCTCGACCAGCGCAGTGTTGAGCCGGGCCGTGAGCCGGGCCCGGGGGTCCCACACGAAGGCGTGGCCGCCGGTCATGCCCGCGCCCAGGTTGTAGCCGACGGGACCGAGGATGACGACGGTGCCACCGGTCATGTACTCGCAGGCGTGATCGCCGACGCCCTCGACGATGGTGACGGCTCCTGAGTTGCGCACCGCGAACCGCTCCCCGGCGGTGCCCGCCACATAAAGCTCGCCCCCGGTCGCCCCGTACAGGCAGGTGTTTCCCGCAAGCACGGGCTCGGTTCCGGCGCGGTCGGGAGTACCGCCGGCGTCGTCGGCCGGGGGCCGGATGACGATACGTCCGCCGGCCATGGCCTTGCCCACGTAGTCGTTGGCCTCGCCCACCAGCTCGAACTCGATGCCGTGGTTGAGGAAGGCGCCGAAGCTCTGGCCCGCGGAGCCGTCGAAGCGGACGAAGGCCGTTCCCGGCGGGGGCGTCTCCCCGAACTCCATGGCCAGCGCTCCGCTCAGGGCCGCGCCCACCGTACGGTCGGCGTTGACGATGGGATAGCTCAGCTCGATCTCGGCTCCGTCCCAGATGGGGCGGAAGGCGTCGGCCAGCAAACGGTCGCCCAGGGCCGACCGAGGGCGCTGGATGTCCACGGGCCGGACGTAGTGGCGCGGCGCCTCCGGGTCGTCCGGGGGCGTGATCAGGGGGGTGAGGTCCATGGTGTTGGCTCGGGGGTCGTCGACCGTCCGCTGGCGAAGGCATTCGACCCGGCCGATGGCCTCGTCGAGGGACCGCAGGCCCAGGGCGGCCAGGCCCCGGCGTACCTCCTCGGCGATGAAGAGCATGTAGGCGGCGACGCCCTCGGGCGTGCCCACGAACTTGGCCCGGAGGTGGGGGCGCTGGGTGGCGACACCTGTGGGACAGGTGTCCTTGTGGCAGGCCCGGGCCATGATGCAGCCCTCGGCGATCATGGCCGCGGTGCCGAACGAGTACTCGTCAGCGCCGAGGAGGGCGGCCATCAGCACGTCTCGGCCGGTGAGGAGCCCTCCGTCCATGCGGACCCGCACGCGGTCGCGCAGCCCGTTGGCGATCAGCGCCTTCTGGGTGTCGGCCACGCCCAACTCCCACGGAAGGCCGGCGTGCTTGATCGACATCAGGGGCGACGCCCCAGTGCCCCCGTTGGCGCCGCTGATGTGGAT